>JANMOR010000129.1:0-3228 GCA_031369435.1 Chitinophagaceae bacterium | reverse complement strand
CTGCAATACCACCTGCAACAATTTTGGAAGGACTCCAGCTATAAGTAAATTTTCTCCCCGAACCTTCGCTAATTCCTGTACTGGGTATAATCCGGAAAATAGAACCGCCAAGGTCAATATTGCTGAAGAAAGCTCTTGGTTTTGTTTCTTTATTGAGCAGGAAACTGTTTTGATTCAACAGGTTAATATTAAACGAATACCCCTTACTGCTATCGTCAATCTTGACCGCTTCAATGATAAATGGTGCTGATTTATACACTTCACTGCTTCTTACTTTGCCATGTTCTATATAGGTTTCATTTAAATGCAATGAATCAACAATCCGGCGTAAAAACTCTTTCGACCGCATCAGGTCAATTTCATCCTCAACATTAATTTTATCTACAGGATTAAAAATACTGCTGAATTTATCATTCCCTTTGATATTGGTCGCATTCTCTACTTTTACAATCATACTGCTGTACACACTATAAATAGGTGTTGTCCAACGCAAATAAGCCCAGGAAATAATCAATGCAAGACCTAATGAGAAAAAGAATAAAGGAAGGTTAGAAATATACTTAAACAATATTTCCTTAAAGGTTAATAATTTTCCCTCACTTTCTATTCGTTGCAGCTGCTCTGTTTCGTTTGTTGCCATCCCTTTTTATGATTAACGGAATACGGTTGTGAGTAATAAAATGATATTAATAACACTGAAGCCAAAACCTACATATTGCAGTATTCTTGAAGCCGATTGATCTGATGCAACAAGTTGCCTCTTTGATGGACTTACATATACCACATCATTTTGTTTAAGATAATAGTTGGGTGAATTGAAAAAATTGCCGTTGGTTAAATCAATGGTATGCATGGTACGTTTGCCATTCTGCTCACGGAACAATAAAATATTTTTCAAATCGCCACCGGGAGCAATTCCACCAACATCACCTAAGGCCTGCAAAAATGAAACTCTTTCCGATTCAAATATTTTTGAGCCCGGGCTGCCCACATTCCCTAAAAAAGTAACCCTGAAATTGAGATAACGGATGTTGACGATTGGCTCTTCTCTTAAATAATCAGTTGTTCTTTTGATGATCTCTTTTTCTAATTGCAATTTTGTCATACCATCAGCTTGTATAATACCCAGCAATGGTAATTTGATTTCTCCGGTATTGATATCAACCAAATATCCCGTTGCACTTACAGGGCCTGAAGTACTACCCCCACTTGTATTCATTGAGCCTGAAGAATAATTTTGACTGAATAATTGATTAGAGGAAGAACTTCTGGATGAAATCGTTATCTGCAACAGATCCCCTTTTTGAATCAATGGCTCTATCAATTGGTATTGGGCGAGTTTGGCTGTATCCAACCCTTCATTAAAATAAACATTTTCTTTTCTTAATTTTTCCGGCGAAACGCAGGCGGTAAAAAAAGTGATTGAACAAACAGCCAGCAGGAACAGGTTTCGCATAAGTATATTATTTTGATCTGACATGAAATTTCTGAACATCAACGTTATTTAACTTTATTTATTTGCAATGGGCTCAAGGTTCGTTTTTTCAAACTGAGCTGTTAATTCGTACTGCAGGCTTTCAAGTAATACATATGCCCGGTTATTGACCACTTTAATCACAAGCCCTTCTGTATCCATCATCAAACCGGTTTTTATACGAACCTTTTGTCCGGCTGAAAAAGTTACAGGCGATGCCTCGACGTTTTCATACTCTTTCAGAAATTTACGAATGATTTCAATCTCCTCGCCTTTTATGATAGCTGGCTTACCATTCCAGTAAACAAAGTTAACCACCCCGTCAGTAAGGCGTATACGCTCTTTTTCATCATCCTTAATATGAACAAATACATAGGATTTAAATAACGGCTCTTCAATTACCTTATACCGGTCGCTCCATTTTCGTCTTACCTTATTTAATGGGCAATAATACTCCAATCCCTTTTTATCAAGAAGCTCACCCACTTTTTTTTCCCAACGGGGCTTGGTATATACTGCGTACCAGTTTTTAAGGGGTTTCATTTTACAGTTTACAACAAAGCTTCGCCACCTCAGTCACATTTCAAAAAAAAAGACTGAGTAATTAATAGTTTTTTGCTCAATACATTAATAAAAAAAGGCAAAAAAGCCTAAAAGGCTTATTTACCCTTCCATTATTGTCTTAAATAAACTGCCGGGGCAGTAATATGTTTTGGTTGTTCCGATTTCACAATTACATTTCATAAATGCATTTGCTCCCCTTTCACGGTTGCAAATATATGCCTTAAACCCTTTACAGACCATTCGCTTTGTTGCAAGAAGATTCCTTTCTGTTATATTATTTACTGATTAAGGCTGCAATTTAAAGGTTGGCTCCGAATCTTAAAAAAAATAATATTTAGATCTGGTTTATAATCAACATCCCGGCCCCAATCATTTTCACTACATTTAATCAAATCAATTTTTCTGAATCAACGATTTTATTCTCTGGATGTGTTTCGTGGTGCTACGGTTGCATTGATGATTCTTGTCAATAACCCCGGATCCTGGGCCCATATTTACGCTCCGTTGAAACATGCACCCTGGCATGGTTGTACCCCAACTGATCTTGTATTTCCTTTTTTCCTTTTTGCTGTTGGTAATGCAATGTCGTTTGTGATGCCACGATTACAGCAAAACGGGGATGCAGAATTCTGGAAAAAAGTAGTTAAAAGAACGCTCCTCATTTTCCTCATTGGACTTTTGTTGAACTGGAGCCCTTTCATTAAATGGAGTGGCGATGAACTTGTATGGAAACCCTTCAACATTCTCCGCTTGTTTGGTGTGTTGCAGCGCATTGCTCTGTGTTACTTTTTTGCTTCTGTGATTGTGTATTATTTGAAGCAACGGGGTGCTTTTGTTTTCAGTGCTGTATTGTTATTGCTGTACTGGGTATTGTGCCTTACCCTGGGTGATCCTGCTGATCCATACAGCCTGCAGGGATGGTTTGGTTCATCTGTTGATGCAGCCATTCTTGGTGAAAGTCATATATATAAAGGAGAAGGAATTGTTTTTGATCCCGAAGGCATCATGAGTTCAATGGCTGCTATTGTGCAGGTGATCTTTGGGTACCTGATTGGAGATTATATCCAAAAGAAGGGCAAAACATTTGAAACGGAGTTCGGTAAGACAAATGACAACAATACAAATGGGCCTTACCAAATGCTTGCTTCTTTGTTTGTTGTAGCAACGACGTTTACTTTAACAGGATTTAT
>JANMOR010000107.1:0-2250 GCA_031369435.1 Chitinophagaceae bacterium | reverse complement strand
CCTTTAGGCGCTTTTAACGTACCACAAGGTTCAGTATCGGTTACTGCAGGCGGACAAATTTTAAGAGAGAATGTTGATTACACTGTTGATTATAATTTAGGAACAGTGAAGATCATTAACCAGGCAATTGTTAATTCAGGTGTGCCCATTAATGTTGGGTTTGAAAACAATGCAACATTTGGTATGCAGAACCGCAACTTCATGGCTTTGCGTTTGGATTACCGTGCAATTGAACGTCAAACAAAACAATTAAGCATTGGTGCAGCAGTAATGCGTTTGGGCGAACGTCCATTCTTTACTAAAATGAATTATGGTGATGATCCAATCCGTAATACCATGATCGGTGCTGATATCAATTACCGAAGCGATTGGAAACGGCTCACTAAATGGTTAGATGGTTTACCTTTTTATACTACCCGTCAAACATCAGCCATTAATTTTTATGGAGAGGGTGCACAAATCATCCCAAGTACTGCAAAACAAATCCGCCCTGAGAAAGGTGGCGGTGGCTTAATTTATATTGATGATTTTGAAGGAACACGAAACGGAATTGATCTTCGCTTTCCGTTTATTGCATGGACATTAGCATCAACGCCTTATAAAGCACAGGATCGTTTTGGAGTAGAATTATTTCCTGAAGCAGGTTTGGTAAATGATCTGCGATATGGATACAACCGTGCAAAGATGGCCTGGTATAATATTGAACCTGTATTACAGCAACGTCGTGATCCTAATAATCCATTGGGAAATAATTTAACGGAGTTGAGTGATCCCCGTGTACGTTTTGTTAACAGGCAGGAAATATTTCCGCAGGTAACACCTGATCTTGGACAAAATCAATTGATCACTTTTGATCTGTCATTTTATCCATCCGACAGAGGTCCTTATAATTATGATGCAAGAAATGGAAGTATTAATCCTGCCACTGGTAAATTATTAAATCCAAAAAACAGGTGGGGTGGTATTATGCGTGCCATCGACCAGATTGATTTTGAAACCAACAATATTGAGTTTATTGAAACATGGGTGCAGGATCCTTTTATTTTGAATCCAACAAGTTCAGGCGGACAATTATATTTCAATCTCGGAAATATTTCAGAAGACATTTTGAAAGATGGCCGACGCTTTTATGAAAATGGATTAAGCACTATTCAAACACCTGCAAGAGAAGATACCAGTAACTGGTCGAGAGTACCACGCAATCCAATCCAGATAGCACAGGCTTTCAGTAATATTGTTGAAGAACGTTCGCAACAGGATGTTGGTTTTGATGGAAGAACAGATACATCTGAACAAAAAATGTATGCACAATTCCTTACAGGTATTAACGGTATCATTGGAAGTGGAGCAGTGTACCAATCTTTGTTCAACGATCCCAGCAGTGATAACTATCAACACTTTCGTGAAGGCCAATCAGATAATACAGGCATATTAGAACGCTATAAAAATTTCAACAACCCGCAGGGTAACAGTCCGGTTGCAAATAATAATATTGAATACACATCTGCATCAACCTTGTATCCCGATAATGAAGATCTTAACAGGGATAATACATTGAATGAGGTGGAAGAATTTTTTCAATACCATCTTGAGTTAAGACCCAAGAATGATCCATTGATGCAGGTGGGGCAAAACTATATTGCCGATAGAAGAGAAGTGGATGTAAAACTCGCTGATGGAAATTCAAGAAAAGAGACCTGGTATCTCTTCCGCATCCCCATCAAACAATATGAACAGAAGGTGGGCAATATTCCTGATTTTAAATCCATCCGTTTTATGCGGATGTTCATGACCGGCTTTGAAGATAATACCGTTGTTCGTTTCGGAAAATTAGAACTGGTACGTAATACATGGCGTTCATTCCAGTATGCATTAGACTCAACAGGTATTTACAAGCCTTTGCAAAACCTGGCAACTACATCGTTTAATGTTACTGCTGTAAATATTGAAGAGAATGATAACCGCACACCTGTTAACTATGTAACTCCGCAAGGTGTTGAACGGGTGCAGCAATTAAGTAATAACGGCATTAACCTTTTGCAGAATGAAGCATCACTCAGTTTACAGTTATGCGATTTGCAGGATGGCGACAGCCGTGCTGTTTTCAAATCAACGAATCTGGATCTGCGTCAGTACAAACGTGTACGTATGTTCATGCATACTGAATCAAGAGGTAAAACTGATATCTTAAAAGATGGTGAAGTATTGGCAGTGATTCGTTTTGGTACCGACTTCATCAACAACTATTAT
>JANMOR010000104.1:0-9436 GCA_031369435.1 Chitinophagaceae bacterium | reverse complement strand
TGAACAATTGATCAAAATAACGGTTGAGTATTTCATACCCATTCATAAGCTGTGCATCGGCAGCAAACTCAGGTTTTACTGCTGCCACTTTCATTGCGCTTGAAGCGCCTTCATGATACAGGTGTGTGTTGAACAATGCTTTGCTTTCATCAACCAATGCATGATAATATATTCCTGCCTCTTCATTTCTAACATCTTCAGACAGCAGTATGGCTTTATACAAACTGCTCATCACATCTCTGCGGCTTGGCTCCCTGTTGTTTTCTAACTCCTGTTTTAACTTTTGAATAGCAACGCCATTCGATGAACTTTCAATCAAGGTTTGCAGGAGGCCTGAAACTTTTTGTACCTGCTCTTTGATTGGTTGATGGAATTCATTCCATGCAGCATTCTTTTCGCTGCGTACATATTCTTTTACATCCGTTTCAATGGCTGCTAACTCTTCTTCATCAGCCAATGAATTTTCAAAGATCCATTCCTTCATTTTTTTAATACAATCCCATTCACGTTCCCACTGCAGGCGATCTGTAGTTTTATAACGTTCATGACTGCCTGAAGTGGAGTGACCCTGTGGTTGTGTAACTTCTTCTACATGAAACAATGCAGGTGTATGGGTAGCACGGATTTTTGCAATACCGGCTTCAAACACTTCGCACATACCGGCATAATCCCATGCTTTTACTTTATAAATTTCAATACCATTTGTTTCGTCGTTTTTCTGAAATCCTTTCAATGCTTCTGAAATAGAACCTTTGGTTGTTTGATAGGTTTTGGGAACAGAAATGCCATACCCATCATCCCACACAAAAACAGCTAATGGAATTTGTTGTACTGCAGCTGCATTCAATGTTTCCCAAAAATGACCTTCGCTTGTTGAGGCATCGCCAATGGTTGTAAAACAAACTTCATTTCCATGATCGGATAAAGAAGAAAAGTTTTTCAGCGCATCCGAATTTCTGAAAAGTTTAGAAGCAAGTGCCAACCCAACCGACCTCGGCATTTGAGCAGCTGTTGGTGCCATGCCTGAAGTAAGATTTTTTCTATTCACCAAATCAAGACATTCCCCGTTTTCATCAACAAAGGCGGTTGCAAAATGTGAATTCATTTGCCGGCCGGCACTATGTGGATCATGGTTAGTATCAGGATCAGCATACAATTGTGCAAAAAATTCTTTGATGCTGGCAGTGCCTGTTGCAAAAGCAAAAGTCTGGTCACGGTAATAACCGCTGTAAAAATCACCGGGTTGAAAGAATTTGGCCATGGCCAGCTGCGGTACTTCCTTACCATCGCCAAAAATGCCAAATTTGGCTTTGCCGGTCAATACTTCTTTACGACCCAGCAGGCTGGCCTCACGGCTCAGGCAGGCGAAGCGGTAATCCTGTAACACTTCTTTTTTGAAATGTTCAAATGAAAGTTGTTGCAACTGCAAGCTGTCGCTGCTGATTGAATCCATGTGGCAAAAATAAATGTTTTGAGCACCTCGTTAACACTTGTAAGTTGTTTTGGTGAAAACAATTACGGTGCTGTGAACAATTTACACACTTCAGCTGAGGTTTTGGCCAAAATCAACCGGTTTCCGTTCATGTAAATCTGGTAAAAATTTGTGAAGGCAACCTTTCGGGGTTATGAACTGTCTGTACTAATGCTTACTTTTGATAATCCGTAAAAAGAACAAATAATTATGAAAAAACTAATTTCCACCTTAACCTTCAGTTGCTTTCTTGCTGTTTTAGGCATGGCTCAAACAAATGATGGCCATGATCATGGAACAACAACTGCAACAACACCCAAACCAGAAAGCATTAAACTGCCTGAAACAAGTTTTGATTTTGGAAAAATTCCGCAGGGCAAACCTGTAACTCACAATTTTATCGTTGAGAATATTGGAAAAGACAGTTTGAAGATTGAAAATGTACAAGCAAGTTGCGGTTGCACTACTCCTGAATGGAGCAAAGATCCGGTTTTAGCCGGTGGCAAAACAACGATTAAAGTTGGATATAATTCTGCTGCTGAAGGTGTGTTTGAAAAATCAATCACCATTTATTATAATGGCGGGCAGGTAAAACAATTTACTATTAAAGGACAGGTTTGGAAAACACCTGATCAATCGGCACCAGGCAACCAGGCATTAAACGTTTTTAAACAATAACACAAACATAAACTGTATACAATGAAGTCAATCTTTGCATCATTTATTGCACTCTTTTTAGTGACTGCAGTAATCGGTCAATCAAAAAAACCAAGTGATATTACCAAGTTCAGCAGCGAAACTGTGGATTTGGGAAAACCAAAAGTAAACAACCCTGTTACAGCCACTTTTACATTTACCAATACAAGTAATGAAGATGTGGTGATTGAAACAGTAACCCCTGGTTGCGGTTGTACAAAATCTGATTACACCAAAGAACCCATCAAGCCCGGCAAAACGGGAACCATCACTGCTACTTATAATGCAGCAGCGGTTGGAAATTTCACAAAGAAAGTATATGTGAAATTTTTAGGTATTGATCAACAACAGGAATTAACGATTATGGGTGTTGTTCAGCAATAACATTCTTAATACATTTTTCAGAAACCCCGGCGTTAAAGCCGGGGTTTTTATTTTCACTGCCTCCCCTATCTTTGTTTGATGTTATCAATCAGCAAGCGTGGTGAGCAGATGCCTCCATCCCCCATCAGAAAATTAGTTCCTTACGCAGAAGCCGCAAAAAAAAGAGGTACCAAAGTGTATCATCTCAATATTGGACAGCCCGATATTGAAACACCTCCTGCCATACTGGATGCAGTGCGGAATGCCAATATCAAAGTATTAGAATACAGTCACAGTGCAGGGAATGAAAGTTACCGCCGTAAGCTTACACAGTATTATAAAAAAGTAGGTATTGATGTTAGCTATGATCAGATACTCATTACAACCGGTGGAAGTGAAGCCATCATGTTTGGTTTTCTTACCTGTTTAAATACAGGCGATGAAGTAATAATACCTGAACCTTTTTATGCCAACTACAATGGGTTTGCCTGTGCAGCAGGTGTAACGGTTGTTCCCATTACTTCACATATTGAAAATGGTTTTGCTTTACCGGCTATTGAAGAATTTGAAAAAGTAATTACATCTAAAACAAAAGCGATCATTATTTGCAGCCCCAATAATCCAACTGGTTATTTATACAGTAAAGCAGAAATGCTGAAACTGAAAGATGTTTGTTTAAAACATGATCTTTATTTGTTCAGCGATGAAGCATACCGTGAATTCTGTTACGATGGCGATTATGTAAGTGCATTACATATTGAAGGCCTGGATCAACATGTAGTATTGATGGATACCATCAGCAAACGTTACAGCGCCTGCGGTGCAAGGTTAGGTGCATTTGTTACAAAGAACAAAAATGTATATGATGCAGCCATGAAATTTGCGCAGGCAAGATTAAGTCCGCCGGGCCTGGCACAGATACTGGGCGAAGCAGCTGTTGATTTACCTGATTCTTATTTTGACACACCGAAAGCAGAATATCTTTCCCGCCGGAATTTATTAGTGCAACGATTAAATGCAATGCAGGGAGTTTTTTGTCCCAACCCCGGTGGTGCTTTTTATGCAATGGCCAAACTGCCAATTGATGATAGTGATACATTCTGTCAATGGTTACTGGAATCCTTTTCATATAAAGGACAAACAGTGATGCTTGCACCGGCAACAGGTTTTTATGGTACAGCAGGTTTGGGAAAAACTGAAGTTCGTTTAGCCTATGTGTTGAACTTAGATGCACTGAACAAAGCAATGGATTGCCTGGAAGAAGCTTTGAAAGTTTACCCTGGAAAGACAAATTGATTTATTGATTGGAAGTTGAAACCAGGAAAATATGTTTTAACTTAGAAGTAAACCATATTTTATGTCAGTACATTTTCTCAAATCACTGCTGGTATGCCTGTTCCTTTCTTTCTCTCTTTATAGTACAGCACAAAAAACGAATATTGTTCTCAGTAAAGATCTTGATGAAAATTCCGATGAGTTAAAAGTTAAAATGGGATCACAAGGATTTGGCAAAATCTGGAAATTCCGTTTTGGTGATTATGAGGTTGTGTCAAGTAAACTGGGCTGGACAACAACCAGCACCAAAGGTTCCATATTTAATTTAAAAACCGAAAGCACCAGCAAAGAAAAATTTTCATTTGTTTTAAGTGATAAGGCCCAGAATAAAGCGACAGTAAACGCAGCCAAACAGATGAAAATGGAGTCGTTACGTGAAATAGACATCCTTCCAAATTTAACGATTGGAGGAGATGTGTTACAGGAATCGGGCAATTTTACTGCATTCATCAGCATCAACGAGGATACAGCAAACTCATGGGCCTTATTGATGAATGTTTCAAAAGTAAACGAGGGCAGTAATATCTATGATGCATATTTAACCAATGGTGAAAGAAAAATCTTTATCCAGCCCGTCACATCAAACGATGGCCGTTCACTTCCTGCATTAGGCTATGAATTTATAGAAAATGGAAAATCGCTTTCTGCTGTTCAATATTATGGCGGAGGGGCATTTGGTATGAATAAAAATATTGTTTGGATAGGAAAGCAGTTAGATGAACACATGAAATTAATACTTGCTGCTGCAATGACCGCTTTACTTCAAATCAAAGTAACCGCCCCGGGACCAGGTCTCTGATAAAAAACCTTTATGATTCCAGAAATAGAATAATGCAAAATTGTTAATGTTCCTGTTTACATCACTTACCGCATCTTCTTTTCAAATATCTTTAGCAAGATAATTGATCACTTATGAAAGCGATGTTTCTTTTTGTTGTTCTTCTTTTTTCAACAGGTTTTTTATTGGCACAAGAATTCAGTTCAGTAGAGCAACTCATGCTCAACAATCAAAAACAATTAGGGGATGACCATGCATTACTTATTTATAAAGAAGGCAAGATCATCTATCAAAAAACACTCGGCGATTTTAAACCCAATATACAGGCTCCTATCGGCGAAAGCAGCCAGTTATTAACCGTTGCTTTGGTATTAATGATGGTAGAAGAAGGAAAATTATCATTGGATGATAACGTTGGAAAGTATTTGCCCATCTTTCCCAAATGGATGAAGAGTTATATCACTATCCGTCATTGTTTGAGTCATACAACAGGAATTGAAGCCGACAAGGTGGGTGCCGGAAAACTTTTTCAACGTAAAAGTTTTACATCATTAGAAGAAGAAGCCAATTACTATGCAGAAAAACGTGGTATTGCTACCAACCCGGGCATTTGGTTTCAATACAACCAGATGGGACCGAATATTGTTGGGCGTGTGCTGGAAGTGATCACTAAGAAAAAATTTGACCGGTTGATCCAGGAAAAATTATTCCGTCCACTCAACATGCGTTTAACGAGCTTTAGTAATTACACTTCTGCTATCAGCCCTTATGATGGCGCTAAATCAACAGCTACAGAATATATGAACTTTTTAAGTATGCTGCTCAACAAAGGAAAGTTCAACGGCAAACAAATTTTAAGCGAAGCCTCTGTTGCTGAATTAATGAAAATACAAACAGGATCTGCACTGAATAAATTTACACCTGTATTTATGACGGGTTTTAATTATAGCCTCGGCAGCTGGTTAGAAACAAAAGATGGAACAGTTATTAATTGCGTTTCTCAAAACAGTCCGTTTGTATGGATTGATTACTGCCGTGGTTATGCCTGCATCCTTTTATCAAAAAAAGAACAGGATCTGCAAAAAAGAGAATTGTACAATCAATTCAGGGCAGCAGTTGATGCGGAAATTTCTTCCACTTGTAAATGATTGTTCTTCTTTCTAATTTGAGCATACTTTCAATCAACAACTATGTACGAACATAAAAAACAACCACTGGCATCAAAGGCAACGTTTTATAAACGTATCGGTCGTAGTTTACTTGTTGCACTATCAGTTTTGTTTGTGAGCCTGATGATAGGTGTGCTGGGCTATCATGTAACAACAAAGATGGACTGGCTCGATGCTTTGCTCAATGCATCTATGATCCTGAGTGGTATGGGGCCTGTTGATACACTTATAACTGATGAAGGGAAATGGTTTGCCTCTTTTTATGCATTATTCAGTGGCGTCGTATTTATTACCAATATCGGGTTGATTCTTGCACCGGCTGTTCACAGGATGATGCATAGCCTGCATGTTGAGGAAGATAAAAATTAATACTTCAGTAATGCTTTCAGCTTTCCCCACAGCTCATTATCAAAATTTGATACTGCAAATAATGAAAGCCCTGATGCTTCGCCCATACGTATCACTACAATGTTTTGCGAAGGCACAACATAAATTTTCTGATCATTCTTTCCCAATGCTGCATACATATCAGCAGGTGCATTAGGTGCTATACTGCCATTGAATAGAAATTGTGTTGCTGGTAACATATGATTTGCTTTTCCATTCAGCCATGTGAGATAACCATAGGAAAGATTAATGGATTGTGATGAATTGATCATGGCATTGAAATAAACCTGATCATTCAATACGGCTGTTCCGTTCCAGCTTCCTTTGTTGAGCAGCAACAAACCAAATCTCGCCATATTACGTGGAGTACTGTAATGAATTTTTCCATTTCCTCCATTGCCGGGTAACCAGATACCCGACATACCGATTTTATTATAAACTTTCTCTGTTGTAAATGTATTGTATGTTTTTCCTGAAGCCCGTTCAACCACATCAATCACTTTATAATAAGCGGCATTGTTATACGACCATCTTGTATTAGGAGCAGTTTTGTATGTAAAGCAGAAAGGAGCTGTGCAATCAGTTCCTGTTTGATCATCTTCTACTCCTGTTGTCATCATCAAATGATGTTTTACAGTAATTGCATTTTCCTGTGCTGTTGTTAAAGAAGACCAGCCCGTTCCTAAATATTGACTAGATGGATTATTGATGTTCACCAACCCATCCTGTTGTGCAATACCTATTAAAAAAGCGCTGAGTGTTTTGCCTGCTGATGCCCAATACCAGGGGCTGTCAACAGTGAATGTGCCGAAATATTTTTCTACCGCAATGCGTCCGTTCTTAAGAATGATAAATCCTTTTGTATTTTTTGATTCAAGATAAGTATAGAGATCATTGAGCGTTGAAGTGTTCCAGTTGTACAACGCAGGATCAACTGTTTCCCAGTTGGCACTGCCTGTGGGCGGATAATGCATCGTAGTTGGTGCAGTTGGAGTATTATCAGCAGTGGGATTTTTTTTGCAGGCTTGTACTACAATAAGTAAGCAACTGAAAAAAAGCAGGAAGCGAATATCTTTCATACATTGGTTTTATTGGATGCTTGGACGATTGCATTCTAAAACGGTTTAACGGCCGTAATATTATATTTTTACAATGTACACATCCACGTTTTTTGCTGAACAATATTGTAAAACATACCGCATTGATTAAACAAACAGCTGCTGAGCTGGGCTTTGCTTTTTGTGGTATAGCTAAAGCAACCCGTTTGGATGAGGATGCCCGCAGGCTGGAAGCATGGCTCAGCAAAGGAATGCAGGGAACCATGCAGTATATGGAAAATCATTTTGAATTAAGGGTTGACCCGACAAAACTGGTTCCCGGCGCAAAGAGTGTCATTACCTTGATGTTGAATTATTATCCATCAGCAACACAACAAAATCATGCAGTAAAGATTTCGAAGTATGCTTACGGAAAAGATTATCATGAAGTGATCCGTGAAAAGCTCAATACATTGATTCAAAACATCAAAAAAAATATCGGTGATATCAATGGCCGTGGTTTTGTTGACAGTGCTCCTGTACTGGAACGGGCATGGGCACAACAAAGCGGATTGGGTTGGATCGGCAAAAACGGAAACCTCATCAGCAAACAAAGTGGTTCTTTCTTTTTTATTGCTACACTTATTTGTGATCTGGAACTGGAATATGATGCACCCTTTGCAAAAGATTATTGCGGCACCTGTACTAGATGTATAGATGAATGCCCTACTGATGCAATTCTACCCGATAAAATAATCGATGGCAGTAAATGTATTTCGTATTTCACTATTGAACTAAAAGATGCATTGATTGATGAAAACATGAAAGGTAAATTCGACAACTGGATGTTTGGTTGTGATACCTGCCAGGATGTATGCCCATGGAACCGTTTCAGCAAAGGAACAGCAGAAACAAACTTCACTCCTATCCCGGAGATCTTAAATCTTTCAACCAAAGAATGGAAAGAGATGAGCGAAGAAACATTTAAACAAATTTTTCAGCACTCCCCCTTAAAGCGAACAAAGTTTGCAGGTATTCAACGGAATTTAAAATTTATAGAATCATAAAAAAGGTCCCGCTAAAAAGCGGAACCTTAACAATTGAAAACGAAGCTTCAGAAATAATTATATTGTTGGATCTGTAGGAGTATTCGGATTATTCAAACGTTCCTGGTCGGGATAAGGATAGAAATTTCTATTCCGTTCAAACGATATGGGAACCGGGTTTACATTCGTTGGTGGTGCAGGTCTTCCAAATCGTCTGCTGTCTTCTAACCGCAATCCACTTAAATATAATTCGGCACAACGCTGACGATACACTTCAAGTAATAAATCAGCTACTAAAATTGATCCGCTGTAAGCAGAGAGATTAGCGTTCACACCAAAAGCATCACCACTCGCCTGTTGTCTTACAGCATTAATTTCAGTGATCGCATCAGCAATAACGCCACCTGAACGTAAGATAGCTTCAGCCTTAATCAGCTTCATTTCATCAGGAATGTAAAGAGGAATCGGGCTTGCATTTGTTTGAGCAAATCCTTTAATGGTTCTTAACACATCGGGACCGCTTATAACAGCAGCACCCTGAAAATAAAAAGCAAGTCTTGCATCAGCCGGATCAAATAATCCTGCAGGCAAACCAAAATTATCTCTTGGTAAAAAACTGTTGACAATTCTTAATTGACTATAAATCGGATTCACAGATTGTGCTCCATCATAAACAAATTGAGAGATCACATTTGCAGGTACCAGATTAGCAGCTGCAATGGCCTGTGCATACCTGCCCGCCATCAAATTATATCTTGCCAGGTATGCATTGATGCTGTTGAGTAAATTAAAATTTGCTCCTGCAACTCTTGTATTAAACTCCGTTGATGGTGCTGTAGCAGTCAATAAGGTAACTGCCTGCTCCAGTAAATCAATGGCTTTTAGCAACCCTTGTTGTCTTGTTATAAAGTTTACACCGCCTGTTTTATTTGTTTGAATGGGCACCTGTTCAAATGCAGTTGCTAATCCGCCAATGGCCATTGCTTTAAATAAATGTGCATGTGCAACAATTCCACTGCGCATTGCATTATCTGTTGCAAGTACAGTGGGTGCATTGGCTATAATATCATCTGCCATACCCATTACACGATTCATACGAAGCCATACACCCAAAACATTTCCATTGAATGTAGGAAGTGCTGTTCCACCTGCTT
>JANMOR010000103.1:0-1836 GCA_031369435.1 Chitinophagaceae bacterium | reverse complement strand
CAACAACCGGTGGTAATGCATTGAAGTTTTATGCATCTGTTCGTTTAGATATTCGTCGTATGAGCCAGATTAAAGATGGCGATGAAGCAATTGGTAACCGGGTGAAAGTAAAAGTGGTGAAAAATAAAGTAGCTCCTCCTTTCAAGTCTGCGGAGTTTGATATCATCTTCGGAGAAGGGATCAGCAAAACAGGTGAGATCATTGATATGGGAGTTGAGCTGGCCATCATTCAGAAAAGTGGAAGCTGGTACAGTTATAATACCGACAGGCTTGGCCAGGGAAGAGATGCAGTAAAGCAATTGCTTATAGATAATCCTGAAATGGCAAATGAAATTGAAGGAAAGATTCGTGAAAAGATAAAAGAAATTCAAAACGGAGCACCTGCTTCGTAAACTTCGGGTTTGTTTGTAAGTATCAAAGCCTTTCGCTTCTGCGTAGGGCTTTTTTGTTTGTGCAGCTTTTGATCAATGAGTATTGCGGTTGATGAGCAGATGCTTTAATTTAGTTGTTTAACCATCCATCATGAAAAAGTTAGTATATCTCTTTTCAATTATTGCAGGCGCCTTTTTATTAATGGGCTGCCCATATGAATCTGCTGTTCCCATTGATAACCCCACCATGAAGTATCCCGCAGTATTACTGGGTAAATGGGAACCTAAAAGCACATCTGACGATCTTTATACCATTCAAAAAAAAGATGCATACTATATCGTTATTACAAAAACTAAAAAAGAGCCAAAGCCTGATGACAGTCCCGAAGTTTATGAAGCATTTATTTCAAATGTGGCCGGCACTAATTTTTTAAACCTGTATGAAAAAAAGAACGAAGACGACGGTTCGAAAAAATTTTATTTATACAAACTGGAAATAAGTTCAAGCGGGGCAAGATTAACATTGAGCGAGATTAGTGAAAATGTAGATGAGAAATTTGACAATTCTGCGGCACTGAAAGGGTTTATTGAAAAGAATATGATGCACTCATTTTTCTTTGGCAAAGATGATGAAGTGTATATCAGGGCCGATTAAACTTACTGGCGATATATTGAAAAGAGCTCCAGCACAGGAGCTCTTTTAGTTTAATATGAAAAGTTTATTTATAAAAGTGACCTTAGAATCGTACTTAGATTTCACTCAAATATTTGTAAGTACTGTTCTTGTTGTTGAACAGATTGTATTTAGTATTTGAAAATAATGTAGTTTCCTTTTTCAAACTACTGCTCATGCGTTTCATATTTGTTTTTTTCAACTTGTGCCTTGCTGTTTCATCTATTGCACAACAGACTGACACCATTACCAAGTCTGATATTAATTCGGCTGCAAAAATTTTCAGTATCAATTATACAGAAGCTGAAATAGACAGTATGTACACATACATACGTAACCGTAACCGTGAATACAACAAGCGCTATCAATTGGTATTAGAAAACAGTGTTCCCATGAGCTTGTGGCAAAGCCCTGTGTTGCCCGGTATGCAGTTTGAAACAGTTCAAAAACCGGTAAAGTGGGAGATTGCGAAAAACGTTTTAATGCCAAACAACAAAAATGATCTGGCATTTTATTCTGTGTTGCAATTAGCGGCACTCATTAAAAACAGAAAAATAAGCTCTGTTGAACTCACACAATTTTTTTTAGAAAGAATAAAAAAATGGGGGGATACTTTGCAATGCGTCATCAGTGTTACAGAAGAGTTGGCAATGCAGCAGGCACGTGCAGCTGATGCAGAGATTGCAGCCGGTAACTATCGTGGTCCGCTCCATGGCATTCCATATGGTTTAAAGGATTTGTTTGCAGTTAAAGGAACCAAAACAACATGGGGAGCCGCACCCTATAAAGAAC
>JANMOR010000056.1:0-2304 GCA_031369435.1 Chitinophagaceae bacterium | reverse complement strand
ATTACATTGGTTTTCTTAGGTAATTATTTAGAAGATGCTTCGGTTCAGCAAACACAACGTGCATTAAACAGTTTGGCCAAAAGTCAAAAGGTAATGGCGAATATGATCGCCTTTGATGAACATCATCATGAACAGATCTTTTCTGTAGATAACAGTGTACTGCATGTTGGAGATCTTATCCTCATTAAAAGTGGAGAACAGATACCGGCCGATTGTAAAATACTCTGGGGCGATGCAACAGTGAATGAAGCCATCATTACCGGTGAAAGTTTACCATTAACTAAAAAACAAAAGGAGTTGTTGATTGGAGGAAGTATGTTGGTTGATGGAACTGTAAAAGCACAGGTTACTGCAACAGCAAAAGATTCAGTATTGAGTAACATTGTAAATCTTGTAAAACAGGCGCAGGGCGAAAAACCACCTGTTCAGCAAATGGCTGATAAGATCAGCGCCATTTTTATTCCCATTGTTTTGAGTATAGCTGCCGTTACGCTTGCTGCTAACTGGATCATCTTAAAAGAATTTACCCCGGCATTGATGCGTTGTATTGCTGTGCTGGTCATTGCTTGTCCTTGTGCAATGGGTTTGGCAACACCTGCTGCCATTGCAGTAGGTTTGGGTCGTGCAGCAAAAAATGGTGTCTTATTCCGCAATGCAAAAAGCCTGGAATTGTTTAAGAATATTACACAGGTTGTGTTTGATAAAACGGGAACAGTAACTACAGGAAGATTTGAAATTGCAGATTGGGGAATCATCAATGTTGAATTGTCAATGGTAAATGGTGAATCCAACACTAATAAAAAATTAAACAGTTTGGAACATGGAGAGCCTCTTTCTTCAGCAATCTCTACCATTCACCTTTCACCATTGACCATTGACAATGATGAATTCAAACGCATCGCTTATTCATTAGAAAAATATTCCAATCACCCTATTGCAAAAAGCATCATTGCTGAATGGAAAGTGAATAATGATATCCGTTGGGAAAAAATTGAAGAGATCAAAGGCCTTGGCATGAAAGCCATTACAAAAGAAGGTGATGAATGGATCGCCGGTTCTTATAAAGCGGCAGCATATGTTACAGCAGATGAAACTCATAATATTTATGTACTGAAGAATGGCGCCTTGATTGGATGGATAGATGTAAAAGATGAATTGAGACCTGAAGCAATCAGTGTAGTCAATTATTTAAAAAGTAAAAACATCAAAACTATTTTACTGAGTGGCGACAGAAAAACAAAAAGTGAACTGATTGGAAAACAATTGGGTATTGATGAAGTAATAGCAGAACAAACACCAGAACAAAAATTAGAAGTCATTGAACGTTTAAATAAAATCATGCCTACTGCAATGGTTGGTGATGGTATTAATGATGCCCCTGCGTTAGCAAAAGCAACCATTGGCATTTCATTAAGCGAAGCAAGCCAGGTAGCTATGCAAACAGCTGATGTTGTATTGATGAATCATGGCTTGAAAAATTTACCTCTTTCATTGGGACTTGGTAAGCATACTTTTTTAACCATCAAACAAAATTTATTCTGGGCATTCTTTTATAATATCATTGCCATTCCTGTTGCAGCATTTGGTTTGTTAACTCCCGCCTTTGGTGCATTGGTCATGGGCTTGAGTGATGTTGTGCTGGCCATTAACAGTGTGCGGTTGTTTGTGAAACGGGTGCTGTAGGTGAGTCGTGAATCGTCATTCGTGAGTTGAAGCCACTATGTTACAGTAACTGTTTAAAATTATTTAGCTTGTAAGAAAAATACCATGTTTCTACAATTAGCACACACTAATCTTGATGTTTTTAAAGTTTCAAGAGCATTTACATTACGTTGTTACAAGGAAACCAAAACATTTCCTGCAGATGAAAAATATGCAATGGTACAACAAATCAGGAGAGCCGCTTTGTCAGTACATTTAAATATAGCAGAAGGATCTTCCAGAAAATCACTGGCAGAAAGAAAAAGATTTTACGAAATAGCAAGAGGTTCGCTGATTGAAGTTGACACAGCTCTTGATATTGCTGTAGAATTAAACTACATAACAAAAGAGTTATTAAACGAATTAGGAGGATTAATTGTAAGATGCTTTCAAATGCTCTCAAAACTAATCGAAGGCTAACTCACGACTGACGTCTGACGATTCACGACATGCACAACATTTCTACCATACTTCAACAATACTGGGGCTACTCTTCCTTCCGCCCACTTCAACAACAAATCATTGAATCTGTTCTTTCGGGAAAAGATACACTTGCACTTTTACCAACCGGTGGAGGTAAAAGCATCTGCTATCAAATCCCTG
>JANMOR010000032.1:0-2423 GCA_031369435.1 Chitinophagaceae bacterium | reverse complement strand
AAATCAAATGCAATTGCTTCATGTTCAAAATGCCCCTTATGTGAACTATCGCAAAATGGTTTGTTTTTGGAGAGGCCACAACGGCAAAAAGAAACGATTTCTCTTCCTTGTATATTATAGATAGTACCGTTCTTATCTACTACTTCAAAATCACCTTCCACTTTCAACGAACCGTTACTATTAACTGTAATTTTTGTTTTAGACATTTTATAAAATTACATACTAAATACAAATGAGAAGCATTTAAAAATATACATGCCCTCACCTGCTAGGCATAACAACATTTTTTGCGCAGGTCTCTGACCTGATGCATTGTAGTTACTTGTTTTGGGTTTTTTTTGATATTCGATAATAAGTGTTGTGCAAGCACAAAAGGTTTCTCTTTTCTTTTTGCTTGTCCAAAAAGAAACAAAAAAGACCCCGATTTCGAATGACGGCCCGAAATCGGATTGTTCCCTGATTAAGTTTTTGTACTACTGTGGTGAATATCAGTAATGCTTACACAATCATGCTATCCCGCAAGAGCGGGACAAGTTGTGTTGCATCTTGATTAATTGATGATGTTTGCTTTGCTGCTCCACATTGTTGTCATCCCGACGAAGGAGGGAACTGTTGGGTAGAAAGCCGTAAAAAATGTTATAAGCGATATTTTATCAATTCAGTTTAAGAATTGATCTATCTTGCGCCGAAATTATTACACATAATCACCCTATGAAAAACATCACATCAGTTGCTTTCTATTTTTCAATCATCACCTTTCTCTTTTCCTGCAGCGGTAAAAAACCTGATCCGGTAGATCTCCCGTTAATCCAGAAATTAACATGGCGAATTGACAAAATAAATTTAACTGCTGAATCAGGGGCAGTTGTTGAACAACAGTTTATATACAAAGACAGCTTACCACAGAAAGTGCTCTATCGAAACTTAAGTGGAAACGACAGTATGTATTACCAGTTTAATTATACCGGCACAGAATTGACATCGCTTGAAAACTACCGTTATACCAACACAACCATACCTCAAACAAAGTTTCTACTCTTTTACAGCAACAACAGAGTTTCAAAAATTGAGTTTTGGGTTTATGTTAATGGTGGCTGGATATCCAATTCTTATATAACCTATCGCTACGATACTGAAGGAAGATTAATAGAGAAAGTAGGATGGAATAATCTTGCGAATTCTGTTCATACTTATTCTTATGCCAACGGAAACATCAACTTAATACAGACTGCACACTCAAGTGGCACTGATGCAATAGAATTCAGTAATAGTTATTCGGGTTACGACAACTTGTTTTTCAAGAATAACCATGGAATGAATATTTTCTTGTTTTATTTGTTCACACCCAATTATTTTCTGAATGGATTTCTCGAAAGTTATATTGGAAGTAAAAATATTCTCAGCTCCACTGTACGTACTTATAACAACAACACCCTTACTTTTCAATTACCGATTTTTCCGGGGTCGGGCGGGAATTGGGGCAGCATTGGGAATTATGCAGATGTATATAATAGTGGTTATCGCTTCCTGTTTCAGAAAATGTCATTTACCTACAAGGAAATGCCATAAGATTGATATATGAATCTAATGTCAGTGCTGAATAAATGTTGATGATTGTTTTGCTGCCTCATTCTTGCGCAGATCACTCACCTGTTGCATAGCCTTTACTTGTTTTACTTTTACTGTGAGTTATAACTTCTTGTGCTTTCATTGGTTGATGATAGAAGAGAAGTAACAATGCGGCACAGGACGGGAGACCTGCGCAGACATGCGTTATAAAAGTTTATATTTATTCTCAAAAATGTATTTGTAATGCGAATAAAAATGAACGGTTGTCCTTGCCTGCAAATTTGTTTTCTCCTTTTTAGTTCAACGCTTTTTTCTACCAATGCAACAGCTCAAGTAAAATCGGGTAACCCCATCCTGAAAGGTTGGTATGCCGATCCTGAAGCGGCCATTTTCAACAATCAATACTGGATCTATCCTACTTACTCAGCTAAATACAAAGAGCAGGTTTTCCTTGATGCGTTTTCTTCAAACAATTTAGTCAGCTGGCAAAAGCATAGCCGCATTTTAGACACAGCTGCTGTTAAGTGGGCCTATATGGCCATGTGGGCACCCGCTATTATTGAAAAAGACAACAAGTATTATTTGTTTTTTTCTGCCAATGATATTCAAAGTAAAGCACGCAACGGAATAAAAGACGATACGCTTGGTGGTATAGGTGTTGCAGTTGCAAACAAACCTGAAGGTCCGTATAAAGATTATTTGGGTAAGCCGCTCATCAATCAGTTCTATAATGGAGCACAACCCATTGATCAATTTGTTTTTAAAGATAAAGACGGACAATATTATATTATTTACGGAGGATGGGGACATTGTAATATTGGTCAGCTCAACAACGATTTTACCGGTATCATTCC
>JANMOR010000024.1:0-3441 GCA_031369435.1 Chitinophagaceae bacterium | reverse complement strand
TCCAGTTGCCTTAAGTTAAAATAATTTTTGGCAACTGGAAGAATCAAAAAAAATCAAAGAAAAAATTTTATAACTATTATTATCATGAAGACATTAGATTTATTTGATCTGAAAGGAAAGACCGCATTAGTAACAGGTTGCGATACCGGCCTCGGAATGGGTATGGCCACAGCATTAGCAGAAGCAGGTGCAGATATAGTAGGTGCTTCCATTGTTGAAGATTATGCTGCTGTAAAAAATGCAATAGAAGCAACCGGCAGAAAATTTACATACCACAGAGTTGACATTTCCGACAGGAAAGCATTGTATGATTTTATCAATAAAGTAAAAGCAGAAAATAAAAAAATTGATATACTGGTGAATAATGCTGGCATCATTATGCGCAAGCCCGCTGCAGAACATCCTGATGAGTTTTGGGATAAAGTAATTGACATCAACCTCAATGCACAATTCATCATTGGCCGTGAGTTTGGTAAAGACATGATTGAAAATGGTGGCGGCAAAATTATTTTCACCTGTTCATTATTAAGTTTCCAGGGCGGCATTAATGTGCCGGGTTATACGGCAAGTAAATCAGCTGTTGCAGGTTTGGTGAGAGCTTTTGGAAATGAGTGGGGAAGCAAAGGCGTTTGTGTAAATGGAATTGCTCCCGGATATATTGCAACCAATAATACGCAGGCCTTGCGTGAAGATCCTGAAAGAAGTCAATCCATCTTAGGTCGCATTCCTGCTGCACGTTGGGGTGTGCCCGATGATTTTAAAGGACCGGTTGTGTTTCTTGCATCTTCCGCATCTGATTATGTAAACGGAACCGTGCTGTTTGTAGATGGCGGCTGGATGGCTAGATAAGTTTTAAGTAATAAGTTTTAAGTATAAAAAATGGCAACTAAAAAAACAGAGGCTTCAACTCTTCAATTAAAAAATTATAACAACAACACATTTTTTGATGCAGCCATGCAAATCAGGTTTGCAGTAGGCCCGGAAGAAACAAAACAATTCGATACACAAAAACTCATCGATAACTTTTTGGTAAAAGACCTGATGGTGAGTGATCAATTGAAATTGGTATATACACATTATGATCGTGTAATAATTGGTGGAGCTGTACCGGCAAATAAAACATTGGTTTTACCAAACCATCCTGAATTACGTGCAGATTATTTTTTAGAAAGAAGGGAACTCGGCATCATCAATGTAGGTGGTAAAGGAACCGTTACGGCAGATAGTAAAAAATTTGAGCTTGATAAACTTTCCTGTTTATACCTGGGTAAAGGAACAAAGAATGTAAGCTTTGCTTCTGCATCTAAAAAAAATCCGGCTGTTTTTTATTTGTTATCATCGCCTGCGCATGCAGTTTATCCTGCAACAGTATTTACCAAAGAACAGGCCTCACCTGTTGAGTTAGGTGCGGTTGCAACAGCAAATAAAAGAACAGTGTATAAATATATTCACCTCGATGGTATCAGGAGTTGTCAATTGGTGATGGGTTTAACCGTGCTTGCAGCAGGTAGTGTTTGGAATTCCATTCCGCCGCATACTCATACACGCAGGATGGAAGCTTATTTCTATTTTGATTTACCTGAAGGAGAGCGTCTGTTTCACTTCATGGGTAATCCAATGGAAACAAGACATCTCGTGATGACCAATAACGAAGCAGTGATTTCGCCACCCTGGAGCACACACTATGGTTGCGGTACAACCAACTATGGTTTCATCTGGGGAATGGCAGGAGAAAATTTAGTTTATACTGATATGGACCCGGCTCCGGTTCCAACATTGAAATAGATTATGAGTAAAGTGCTGTGTTTTGGTGAATTGTTACTTCGGTTACCGCCTGCTAACGGTGGTGAATGGTTGCGTACAAACCATTTGCCTGTGTTTGTTGGTGGTGCCGAACTGAATGTAGCCACTGCACTCGCCACCTGGCAAATGCCCGTGAAATATTGTACAGCATTGCCGGATAATATCATCACACATGATATCATTGCATTCCTTCAAACAAAAAACATCGATACCTCTCCTGTCATTCTTTCCGGCGAACGCATTGGGTTATATTACCTGAAAGAAGGTGCCGATATGAAAAGTGAAGAGAATGTGTTTGATCGCAAGTATTCATCTTTTTCAACACTTGATACAGGTGTAGTAAACTGGGAAGAAATTTTGAAGGATGTGGAATGGTTTCACTTCAGTGCCATAGCTCCTGCTGTGAGTGAAAAGGCTGCAGCTCTTTGCCTGGAAGCATTACAGGCAGCATCGAATCGAAATATTACTATCTCTGTTGATCTCAATTACCGTTCATTATTATGGAAGTATGGTAAACAACCTTCAGAAATAATGCCACAGCTGGTAAAGTATTGTGATGTGATCATGGGTAATATCTGGGCAGCACAAACACTGTTAGGCGTTTCGGTTGATGAAGTATTGTTGCAACCACGTAATCAAACGGCATTTGTTCAACATGCTTCTTATACAGCGCAGCAAATCTTTGATCAATTTCCCAAATGCAAATGGGTGGCCAATACATTTCGCTTTGATGCGGAGAGCGGTAATATCCGTTACTATGCAACCTTACATACAAGTACCAAACAGGCAGTGAGTCCTGTATTTACAACTGATAAAATTGCAGATAAAGTAGGGAGTGGCGATTGCTTTATGGCAGGCCTCATCTATGGACTGAAATCACAACATGCTTTACAGGATGTGATCGGTTTTGCAGCTGCAGCTGCTTTTGCCAAGCTGCACGAAAAAGGCGATTCAACAAAAAACACAGTAGAGTATATTCAAAAGGTAAAAGCAACATTTGAAACAATTAAACAACAATCATTTATTTCTTAGCTCTTAAAATCAACTGATATGTCGAAAAAAGTAGTAACACTCGGAGAGATTATGTTACGCCTCTCTACTCCCGATTTCAAACGTTTTGTACAAGCCGATACATTTGATATTACATATGGCGGCGGAGAAGCCAATGTAGCAGCGGCTTTATGTAATTATGGTTTAAACGGAACCTTTGTATCCAAAGTTCCCAACAATGCAATTGGTCAAGCAGCCATAAACCATTTACGGCGTTATGGTGTAGATACACAATTCGTAGCAAGAGGCGGCGACAGGCTGGGAATATATTTTTTAGAAACAGGAGCTTCTATGCGGGCATCACAAGTAGTGTATGACCGTGCAGGTGCATCCATTGCAGATGTTGACGCAAGCGAATTTGATTTTGATAAAATACTGGATGGTGCAGATTGGTTTCATACAACAGGTATTACACCTGCATTGAGCGACAAAGCTGCTGCTTTAACTTTGGCTGCTTTAAAAGCTGCAAAAGCAAAAGGTATCACCACTTCAATCGATCTTAACTTCCGTAAAAAATTATGGACGAAAGAAAAAGCCCGTGAAGTAATGACTCGTCTTTGCGAATTTGTTGACGTTTGTATTGGTAAC
>JANMOR010000760.1:0-5908 GCA_031369435.1 Chitinophagaceae bacterium | reverse complement strand
CTTTAATACCACGACGGATATTTTGTGCAACTACATGTAACAGGAATTCCTCTTTCATCTTCCTGAATTTTTCAAATGCAGTGGGGTGAAATTTTTCCGCATCGTACAGCACCATAGGATTCAACTGCGACATTTGTATGTAGAGTTGTTCCAGTGTAAGAAAAATTTCATTGACAGCATCTTTTGCATTTCGCTTACAAAATTCACAGTCGTGCTGTGTGCGGTTAATCTCATCGTCCATCACTGCAACAACCAGTTCATCTTTATCACTGAAAAACTGGTAAATTGTTTTCTTACTCATACCCAGTTGCGAAGCGATATCATCCATTGATACGGAACGGATACCGTAACGTAAAAACATTTCATGAGCCTTTTTCTGAATTCTTTCTTTCGGTTCCATAATCACATATTCGGCTGTAAAACTATGGAAACTATTGACGTAGCCAAAGTTTCCTTCATGTTTTTTTCCATTCGTAACAAAAAAATAACCTTGCCCCCTGCCTGCTGAATGATGTACTTTTGAAAAGTAAATGCAATCAACATGTTTAAAACATTCAATTACAAACGGTTACTACAATACTTTCTGCAAGGCTTACTAGTGTTAGCTCCCATTGTTGTTACAGGCTATGCAATTTTTTGGATTGTAACCAGTATTGATGATCTCTTACCCATCTTTACTACCATTGATGAGGAAGGAAAAGTGAAAGTCCGCAACTTTGGTTTGGGCTTTGTGATTATTATCATCGCTATTTGTGTAGTAGGTTACCTGAGTACTTTTTTCATTCAAAGCAGGTTGTTTAATTTGTTTGATCATTGGTTAGAGAAGGCACCGGGTATTAAATTTATTTACACCACAGTAAAAGATTTTTTTGAAGCTTTTGCCGGTGAAAAGAAGAAATTCAATAAACCTGTGCTGGCCAATGTTGATGATAACGATGTATGGCGTATTGGGTTTTTAACCCGTGAGGATATGGATGATTTTGGTTTGAAAGATTATGTAGCTGTTTATTTACCCATGAGTTATTCTATATCAGGTAATGTTTATCTCATTCCGCATAACCGCATTAAATCACTGGAAGGTTATGTAACAGGATCAGAGGCCATGAAGTTTGCCATTAGCGGTGGTGTTACAAAAGTGGAGGATGAAGAAAAAATACAGACCGTTTAAGGTTGAATGTTCAGTAAGCTTGAAAAAAAATATTAAATCCGGCCTGGAAGAACCTTAAACAATCAACGATAGTAAATAAGCGTATGAAAAAATATTTTTTCACATTGCTCTTAATGGTTTTCTGTCAGCAATGTTTCTGCTGGGGATTTTATGGTCATCGTAAAATCAACTACCTGTCAGTTTTTTTATTGCCGCCAGAAATGATGCTGTTGTATAAAACACATATTGATTTTTTAAGTGAACATTCTGTTGATCCTGATAAACGACGTTACGCCATTCCCGAAGAAGGCCCACGGCATTATATTGATATTGATCATTATGGGTCTTATCCTTTTAAAGAACTTCCGCATAACTATGACAGTGCTGTTGCAAAATTCGGCGTTGATTCCATTCAGGCTTATGGAATTGTTCCATGGTGGGTGCAAACGATGCTATGGCGTTTGACCTCTGCTTTCAAAGAAAAAAACCAGGCAAAGATTTTAAAACTGAGTGCAGAGATCGGACATTATATTGCCGATGCACATGTGCCTTTGCATGCAAGTCATAATCATAACGGGCAGTTCACGAATCAAAATGGCATTCATGGTTTTTGGGAAAGCCGTGTACCGGAGTTGCTGGCTGAGAAAGAATTTGAATTCTGGCTGGGTAAAGCAGAGCATATTAAAAACCCGGGTCAGTTTATCTGGGCCCGTGTGCTGGAAAGTGCGGCAGCAGCAGATACGGTGTTGCGTTTTGAAAAAGAGCTCACACAAACATTCCCCAGCGATCAGAAATACGCATTTGAAAACAGGAACGGTATTACCACAAGAATGTACTCCACTGCTTTTACCACTGCGTATAATACCAAACTGCTGGGAATGGTAGAACGCAGGATGCAGCAAAGTATTTATGCAGTGGCGAGTTTCTGGTATACTGCATGGATCAATGCTGGACAACCCGATTTGAAAAATTTAATCAACAAAGAATTTACTGCAGAAGAATTAAAAGAGTTTGAAGAATTGAACAACAGTTGGAAAAAAGGAAAGATTGTGGGGAGAGAACATGAGTAACAGTATATGATTTTATTTATTGGTCAAGGGGGCAAACAATGATATTTCGTTTTTATAAGCCAAATTGCTTATACATTCATTGTTTACCCCCTGTTCATTTTTACCACTTATACAAATGGGTAAAAGGTTGGGCAAATGAGGAAATATATCTACAAAAATATTTTTTGCATTCTTTCTGATCAAGGACTTCTTCAAATAACATTTATATTAAGATGTTCATAGCAAGAGCACAGCATTATTCAGTTTCAGCATCCGTACGTACAGTTTTTGTTACTGTAACTCTATCGGTACTGCTGGTATTACTGCTACCTCCACGAAGAAGGGCTACTAATAGCAAAATAAATACAACACCTCCTACAACCCATATCCAAGGCTCTGTATACCATTCATTTGTTACAGTAGAAGTAGTGGTAATCTTTGTTTTGGTAGTGTCTTGTGCCAATGCTATTGTTTGATAAAAGCTTACTGCCAGTAATAGCATAAGGGCTTTATATTTTATTTGAATTGCCTGTTTCATAATCCTGTTTTTTGATGTTTAATAAAATGAAATAATTCGATTTACTATAGGATATCTTTCAATAACTGAACCAGTTTTGAAACTGGTTTCAACTTATAAAACATTTTACAGGAAAAGGATTCAATTCAATAAATGGCCTAAAGTTTTAAGGATAAACAGGTTGCATATTTGTAAGCTGGGTTTTACAACAACAATTCACTTCTGCTGACATCTGTTCTTCCCGAATGTTTTAAATTCGCAGCATGATCCACAATTTCAACGCAGGTCCATCCATTTTACCAAAGAAAGTTTTTCAAAAGGCAAGTGAGGCCATTCTCAATTTTAATAACAGCGGATTATCCATTTTAGAGATCGGACACCGCACACCGTTATTTGAAGATGTGATGAGTGAAGCAAGAGGACTGGTTAAAGAATTGATGAAGCTGGATGATGAGCATGAAGTATTATTTCTGCATGGAGGTGCCACCACACAATTCATGCAGGTGCCCATGAACCTGCTCAATGAAAACGAAGTAGCTGCTTATACTGAAACAGGCACATGGGCAGTGAAAGCAATTAAAGAAGCAAAGCTTTTTGGTCATGTGGAAATTGTAGGCTCATCAAAAGATACAAACTATACAACCATGCCTGCTAATATGGTTGTTCCCCCAACAGCAGCCTATTTGCATATTACAACCAATGAAACTATTGCTGGAACTCAATGGCATCAGTTGCCGGTTGATTGCGGAGTTCCACTGGTTGCAGATATGAGCAGTGATATTTTAAGCCGTATGCTCAACTTCAATCAATACGATCTCATTTATGCAGGTGCTCAAAAAAATATGGGAGCTGCTGGTGTAAACCTGGTCGTCATCAATAAAAATATTCTCGGTAAAGTTGAGCGCAGCATACCAACCATTCTTGATTACCGGAATCATATTAAAGAAGCAAGTATGCTTAACACACCTCCAGTATTTGCAGTGTATGTTGCCATGCTGACCTTGCGTTGGTTAAAGGAGCAAGGCGGTGTTGCAGCAATTGAACAAATCAATAATGCAAAAGCTGAACTGCTGTATACAACATTAGAAAAAATTCCTTTCATCAATTTACCTGTTGCAAAAGATAACAGGAGTAAAATGAATGTTGTGTTTACCATGAATGATGAGCAGCTGGAAAAAGACTTTTTACAGGTATGCAAAGAAAACAATATGTATGGAGTAAAAGGGCACCGCAGTGTGGGGGGCTTCCGCATCAGTCTGTACAATGCGTTGCAGATGGACAGCGTACAGGCAATTGTTTCACTGATCAATGACTTTGCGCAAAAGCAGGGCTGATAAGGGTTTTGGCATTAAAATCCCGTCTCCCCCAAAAAATCCTTTTCTTTGCAGCCGGTTAGTACGAAAAACATTATGGCAACAATAGTTCCTTTCAAGGCATTGCGACCGCAGGCACAGTTTGCAAAACAGGTGGCAGCCCGCCCTTATGATGTGTTAAACAGTAAGGAAGCAAAAGAAGAAGCACAGGGTAACCCTTATTCTTTTTTACATATCACCAAACCCGAAATAGATTTACCTGATGATGTGAATCCTTATGCAACAGAAGTGTATGCTAAAGCAAAAGAAAACCTCAATGCATTTATGCAGCGTGATGTATTCTTTCGTGAAAGCAAAGCCTGTTATTATATTTACCAGTTGATCATGAACGGAAGAAGTCAAACCGGGTTGGTTTGCGGCAGTGCGGTGAAAGATTATGAAAAGGATATCATTAAAAAACATGAGTTTACAAGACCTGATAAAGAGAACGACCGCATCAATCATATTAAAATTAGTGGTGCACAAACAGGCAATGTATTTCTTGCTTATCGTGATGTGGAAGAAATAAATGATCTCATTGCAAAATGGAAAGCAGATAAAAACCCTATTTATGATTTTATTGCCGATGATGAAATTCAACACAGCATCTGGATCGTAAATGATGATGCAACGATTAAAAGCATCTCTGCTATTTTTAAAAAGCAGGTACCACATACGTATATTGCTGATGGTCATCACCGTGCAGCATCGGCTGCCAAAGTACATGCAGCATTAGGAGAAGATGCAACACAAGACAGCATGTATTTTTTAACCACTCTTTTTCCTTCGGGCCAATTGCAGATACTGGATTACAACCGTGTGGTAAAAGATCTCAACGGCTTATCCTTAAGTGAACTGATTGAAAACCTGTCGGCCGATTTTGATTGCAGGTTGATTGGTAAAGACCCGTTCAAACCCGATCAACAGCATGTGTTCGGCATGTATGCTGATGGCAACTGGTATCAGCTTACTGCAAAAGAAGGAACCTATAGCGATGATCCTATCGGCGTGTTGGATGTAACGATTCTTTCAAACAATATTTTAGATAAACATCTTGGTATTCAAGATCAGCGTACAGATAAGCGGATTGATTTTGTTGGTGGTATCCGTGGATTAAATGAATTGCAGAAGCGGGTTGACAGTGGTGAAATGAAAATTGCATTCAGTTTATACCCTGTTACCATGGATCAGCTGTTTAATATTGCCGACAGTGGCAATGTAATGCCACCCAAGAGCACCTGGTTTGAACCCAAGCTGAGAGATGGTTTGCTCACACACCTTATTTACAATGAATCACAATAAAATCAAAATATAAGGAGCTGTACTCCCTCATGCTTCTTTTTGATTTACTTTTGAACCTGATATGAATAAACTACTATTTTCCCTCGGACTTCTTTTTATTTCAACCGGTGCATTTGCGCAGGAACCTGATGCGGCTCAGTTGCACGAAACAGCCAAACAGTTTATGCGTAGCGGCGATTGGGCCAATGCAGTGCTCGTGCTCAATAAAGCATTGGTAAAAGAACCGGACAATATTGCCATTCAAAAAGACCTGGCATTAACTTATTATTACCAGCGTGATTTTGCCAAAGCAAAAGCAACTATTAAACCATTGGTTGATCGGGAAGATGCAGATGTACAGGTGTACCAGATAGCAGGAAATATTTATAAAGCATTGCAAGAAGCAAAAGATGGCGAAAAAATGTATCGCAAAGCCATTAAAAAATATCCCAACAGCGGAGCGTTGTATGCTGAGTTTGGCGAATTGTTGTGGATGATGAACGAAAATTTTGCATGCATTGAACAATGGGAGTTGGGTATTAAAACCGATCCCAGTTATGCA
>JANMOR010000191.1:0-2777 GCA_031369435.1 Chitinophagaceae bacterium | reverse complement strand
GGAGCAATGATATTGGGTATACTTGTAGGTTATGTTATTCATGTTTCTGCTTCTGATGAGTTCATCAAAAGCTTTTCAAAAAATATCAAACTCCTCAGTAGTATTTTTATCCGCCTTGTGCAAATGATCATTGCCCCGCTTGTATTTACCACTTTAGTAGTGGGCATTTCAAAATTGGGTGATTTAAAAGCTGTAGGCAGGGTAGGCGGTAAAGCTCTATTATGGTTCATTACAGCATCACTTGCTTCTTTATTATTAGGTATGCTACTGGTGAATGTGTTTAAACCCGGTACTTATATTGATCTAAGCCAGGCCGATACTGAAGGCGTAAAAGACCTGTTAACAAAAACAACTTCATTCTCCCTGCAGAATTTTGTTGAGCATATTATTCCAAAGAGTTTGTTTGAAGCAATGGCTTCCAATGAAATTCTTCAAATTGTTGTTTTCTCCATTTTCTTTGGTGTTGCTGCTGCTGCCATTGGCGATTATACCAAACCATTGGTAAAGGCATTGGATGTTGCATCGCATATCATTTTAAAGATGGTGAATTATGTGATGAACTTTGCACCAGTTGGTGTGTTTGGTGCCTTGGCTGCTGTTGTAGCTGCTAAGGGACTTGGCATTTTCCAGTTTTATCTTATTTACTTTTTATACTTTTTGTTAGGCATTGCTATCTTATGGGCACTGTTAATAGGAGTTGGGTATTTAATCCTTGGTGCAAGAATAAAAGTATTGTTGAAACGGATATGGGGGCCTTTATTAATTGCGTTCAGTACTACCAGCAGTGAGGCAGTGTTTCCCAAATTAACCGAAGAACTGGAACGTTTTGGTTGTAAAGACAGGATCGTTGCATTTGTATTACCTCTTGGTTATTCGTTTAATCTTGATGGAAGTATGATGTACATGACGTTTGCCAGTTTAGCCATAGCACAGGCTTATGGAATTCACCTGGACCTAGGTACACAATTAATTATGTTGCTGGTGCTGATGTTAACCAGTAAAGGAATTGCTGGTGTACCAAGAGCTTCATTGGTTGTTGTACTTGCAACTTGCGCTATGTTTAATATTCCACCCGAAGGTGTAGCGCTAATATTGCCTATTGATCACTTTTGCGATATGTTCCGCAGTATGACCAACGTAGTAGGTAATGCACTTGCAACAAGTGTTGTAAGTAAATGGGAAGGGGAGTTGGCTGAAGATCATGGGCATCATCATCACGGAAATCATCCGCATGATCATCATACTCATGCACATTAAAAGTGTTTATTAACGTACTTAAATTACTAAAGGATATATGAAAAGCAGTTGGATTGTTTGTTTGATAGGATTTATTACCTGCACTGAAATTTATGCACAGCAAACAGTAAAGATAAAAGTGATCAACCAGTACGAAGCACCTGTAGATGTATTTACTATCAACGGCATAACTTATAACACTTCACCTGACGGCACAGTAAGTATTACCCTTGCAACTGCCGATTCAGTTTCTTTTGCCGGCAGTGAATATGATGCAAAAAACTTTTCAGTTACAGCTATACAGGATGGATCAACCATTGAATTGTATAAAAAATTTACATGGAAAGATATCTTCAACCCCATGTTCTATATTAAATATGGCGGGTTGTGGTTATTACTCTTTATCATTTTTGCAGAAACAGGTTTGCTGTTTGGGTTTTTTTTACCGGGCGATAGTTTATTATTCGTTGCCGGTATTTACAGCGAAAACCTGGCTCATGAATTCTTAAAACTATTCGGGTTGGGGGCTGTGCAAAATGAATGGCTTGAATTAGTTGTGTTATGCGGATTGATTTCCGGAGCTGGGATATTAGGCAACCTTGTTGGTTATTGGACAGGGCGTAAAGTAGGTCATGCCATGTATCACTGGAAAGATAATTTTCTTTTCAAACAAAGATATTTGCATGAAGCGCATGACTTTTATGAAAAGCATGGTGGCGGTGCTATTGTTTTTGCAAGGTTCCTGCCGTTCATCCGCACATTTGCTCCCATTGTTGCAGGAATTGTAGATATGGATAAAAAGAAATTCATGTTCTATAATATTGTTGGTTGTATTGCATGGGTCATCACCATGATTTTTGCAGGGCATTTTTTACAGATATGGGTCAAGAACCAATTTGGCATAGAATTAAAAGACAAGCTGGAGTTAATAGTGATCATCATCATTGCAGTTACTACCGCTCCTGTGATCTGGAAATTTTTCTTTGGCAAAAAAGCCGAACGTCCTAAAATCAACAAAGAATAATTATACAAATGCTTGCCCGTAATTCAACTTCCATTTTATCACTTCCTGTTATAGTAGCCGCTCTTGGTTATTTTGTTGACATCTATGATTTGTTGTTGTTTACCATTGTAAGGGAGCCAAGTTTAATTGGGATTGGATTAGATAAAAATGACAGCCTTGCCATGATTGCAGCCAGTACAAAAATTATTAACTGGCAAATGGTTGGTTTATTGATCGGTGGAATTTTGTGGGGAATCATTGGCGATAAGAAAGGAAGATTAAGTGTGTTGTTCGGTTCAATTCTGTTATACTCCGTTGCCAATTTTATAACGGGCTATGTGCAATCCGTAGAGCATTATGCTTATGCAAGATTTGTTGCAGGTATTGGTTTGGCCGGTGAACTGGGTGCCGGCATTACATTGGTGAGTGAATTGTTGCCCAAAAACAAAAGAGGCATTGGAACTTCCCTTGTTGCAGGCATTGGTTTGTTTGGAGCAGTGTTTGCTTATTTTGTATTTCAGTTTACAGATCAGGATTG
>JANMOR010000737.1:0-4624 GCA_031369435.1 Chitinophagaceae bacterium | reverse complement strand
GTAAAATACACAGGGATGAGTTTTGATGGAAAGAAATTCGATTCAAATATTGATACTTCTTTTGGTCATGCTGAGCCGATGATGTTTGTTATTGGACAACAGGGAATGAGTCCCGGTTTTGAAGATGGAGTAAAACAACTAGGCAAAGGTGGCAAAGCAATCATTTATGTTCCATCTATGTTGGCTTACGGCATGCAGGGTAATCCTCCAGTAATTAAGCCTTACGAAAACCTGATGTTTGAAGTTGAATTGTTAGACATCACGGTTCCAAAACCTCAGGCACCGGTTACACCGCAACAGGTTCCCGGCGCAGGTGGCAACCCCAATCAATAAGTAAGAATACTTAATTATAATAACGAACCGGAGACAGGAAACTGTCTCCGGTTTTTTTATACACGAGGTTTGAGGCCCTCGTCTGACCGATCATTTTTTTTATGCCTTTATCAAAGCCTGCTGCAATTCAATTGCTTCCACTGCTTCTTTTACATCATGTACTCTTAAAATAGAAGCACCCTTAGTTAGTGCAATTGTATTTAAAACAGTAGTGCCATTCAATGCTTCTTCTGCAGTAATTTTTAATGTTTTCCAGATGGTTGATTTGCGGCTGAGGCCGGCCAATACAGGAACATGAAAGATTTGAAATACTTCCAGCTTCTTTAATAGTTGAAAATTATGTTCAATGGTTTTACCAAAACCAAATCCGGGGTCAATGATGATATCTGTAATACCAGCCTGTTTACATATATCCATTTTTTGAATAAAGTAATCAACCACTTCTTGTGTTACATCTTCATATACTGCATTTTGCTGCATGGTTGCAGGTGTTCCTTTCATGTGCATTGCAATAAAGGGAACATGTAAAGCTGCAACTGTTGAAAGCATTTGCTCATCCATTTCACCTGCACTGATATCATTCACTATATCAGCTCCTGCCTCAACAACTTCTTTAGCAACTGTTGAATGATATGTGTCAATGGAAAAAAAAGCAGCGGGGAATTTTTCTTTGAGTTGTTGAATAACAGGCAGAACTTTTTTTAATTCTTCTTCTGCTGTTAAACGATTGCTGCCGGGTCTTGTGCTTTGTCCGCCAATATCAAGGATGACGGCGCCTTCGTTCATCATCTGTTCAGCTTTCTCTACAATTTTATCCATTTGCTGCACACGGCTGCCACTATAAAAAGAATCAGGTGTAATATTAAGGATTCCCATTACGGTGGGTTTTTCTATCACCAATAATCTTCCTTTGCAGTTGAGTGTGTACATTGTATTTTTGAGGAGTGCGTTAACCAGCACGAATTAACGAAACAATTCTGAACAAGTAATGAGTACCATTGATCAATATGCAACAGCCATAGCTGCAAGCAGGGATATTTTTAAAAAGAAAACAATTGATTACGGAACTTCGTGGCGGGTGTACCGCACCATTTCTATTGTTGACCAGATCTATATCAAAGCCAAATGCATCCGCACCATCCAGGAAAAACAGGAACAAAAGATAGGCGATACCATTGCATCTGAATTCAAAGGAATTCTTAACTATGCTGTAATTGGGTTAATACAACTGGAGTTGAATGAAGGTGAAACAGAAGAACTGGCATTGGATAAAGTGCTGGATTTGTATAATTCCAAAGTAACACAGGCACAATTGCTGATGCAGGATAAAAATCATGATTATGGCGAAGCATGGCGGGAGATGAGCCAGGAAAGTTTTGTAGATCTCATTCTTGCCAAACTGCAGCGCATCAGGCAGATATTAGTAAATGATGGTAAAACAATAGTGAGTGAAGGAATTGATGCCAATTATTATGATATCATCAACTATGCTGCTTTTGGTTTGATCTTATTAACGGAAGGAGTGCACAAGGGGTGAGGAAGGAGGTAGGAAGTAAGAAGTAGGAAGTAGGAAGTAGGAAGAAAGAAGTAAGAAGTAGGTGCATATATCAGCAGCAATTCACTATTCACCACTGACCATTGACCATTCACAATTCATCAATATGAAATCATTTCTCACCATTGCCCGCTGGTTTGTTGGCATCTTGTTTATTTTCTCAGGTCTTGTAAAAGCCAATGATCCGTTGGGATTAAGTTATAAGATGCAGGAGTTTTTTGAAGCATGGGGTGTGCAGGGATTTCATGATTATACATTAGCCTTATCCATCCTCATGAATGCATTTGAAATTATTGCAGGTGTAGCTGTGATCATTGGATGGAGGATGAAATTGTTCAGTTGGTTATTATTATTACTCATCATCTTCTTTACTTTTTTAACCGGCTATGCATGGCTGGCAACCAACCCTGATGGTTCAGCTAAGTTTGCCAGTTGCGGTTGCTTTGGCGATTGTTTGCCATTAACACCAAAACAATCTTTTTTGAAAGATTTGTTGTTGCTGATATTGATTTCATTCATTTTTAAGAGCCGTCATGTAATCAAACCATTGTTTTCAAAATCCTTTATCAATGGATTTTTAATTTTTGATGCAGCGGTGCTGGCTTTTGCTTTTCAATGGTACACGCTAAAATATTTGCCGGTTGTTGATTGTCTGCCATTCAAAAAAGGAAATAATATCATTGAGTTGAGGAAGATGCCGGCAGATGCAGTTCCGGATAAGTTTGAATACAAATTTGTGTATGAAAAAGAGGGTAAGAAGCAGGAATTTGCAATGAACAATCTTCCCGACAGCACCTGGAAATTTGTTGACCGTAAGCAAACCCTTGTAACAAAAGGAAAGAACAATGAACCAAAGATCAAAGACTTTGATCTCAAAACGGTTGATGGCGCTGATCTCAGTGCCAATATACTTGAACAACCGGGCACTTATTATTTATTGTTTATAAAAAGCACTGATGGATTAAAAGCAAATGATGAATGGGTGAAACAAGTATCAGCTCTTGCAACAAAAGAAAAAGTACTTATTGTTTCAAGTGTGCCCGAAGCAACTCAGGAATTTTTTGCAGGCGACAAGGTTATAAATCAACTCACAATACTTAGCTGTGATGTAACAGCTATAAAAACTGCAGCAAGGGCCATTCCAACATTGTATAAAATGAATGGGCCGGTTGTGGCGAATAAATGGAGTGCAGCAAATTTTGATAAGATAAAATAAGTAATTCTTTCTTTGGCCAAATACATTCTTAGAAAATTTATTTACGGCATTCTTGTTTTGGCAGGAGTGGTTACTGTTGTGTTCTGGATGTTCCAGGGCTTTGGTGACCCTGCACGTTTGGTGATGGGACAAACAGGCGACAGTTCCACCATCTCCAACATCAAAAAAGAATTGTATCTCGATCAGCCAAAATGGAAACAGTTTTTATTGTATGTAAATGATGTATCACCCATTGCTATTCACAGTAAAGCGGATATTAATAAAAAACAATTGCAGGGTTTATTTATTGGTGGAGAACAAAATTTTTCCATCAAGGTTCCTTATCTCCGTCGCAGTTATCAAACAAAAAAACAAGTAGGTGAACTGCTGCTGGAAGCTTTGCCCGGCACCATTATGCTGGCACTTGCTGCTATGATCATTGCAACCTTGCTCGGCGTTTTCCTGGGTGTTGTTGCTGCAGTTAAAAAAGATACATGGATGGATACATCGGCTGTGTTCAGCAGCATCATTGGTATTTCAGCACCCTCTTTTTTTATGGGAATAGTGATTGCTTATGTGTTTGGATTTGTACTGAGCAGTTACACCAGCTTAAATATGACAGGCAGTTGGTTTGATGTGGATGTGGAAACAGGTGAACATTATTATACTTTACAAAACTTAATTCTTCCTGCCATTACATTGGGGATTCGTCCGTTGGCTATTATCACACAACTTACTCGCAGTTCAATGCTGGATGTATTGAACCAGGACTATGTGCGTACTGCTTATGCAAAAGGATTAAGCAGGAGGGTAGTGATATGGAAACATGCTTTACGTAATGCATTGAATCCTGTGATCACTGCTGTCACAGGTTGGTTTGCCGAATTACTGGCTGGTGCTTTTTTTGTAGAGTATATTTTTGGATGGAAAGGAATTGGCAAAGTAACCGTGGATGCCCTGGAGAAATTAGATTATCCTGTTGTGATGGGCAGTGTATTATTAAGTGCGTTCATTTTTGTTTTGATCAATATGCTGGCTGATGTGTTGTATGCAGCAGTTGATCCGAGAGTAAGAATAGGGTGAGCATGTGTACGATGTTAGATGTAAGATGTTGGATGTACGTACACCCCGTCAGTGGTTGCAAAATCTGACGGCGGTTCAATTAATAGAAAGATTTCTTTACCAGGAATAGATCATGAACTTTACTTTAAATCAAAACCATATGCGTTCCATTCTTCTTTCTTCATTTATTCTATTACTATTTTCATGTAAAGAAAAATCTGCTGCACCAACTATTGCTGATTATTTTAACTATGGTGATACTGGTGTGCAGTCGGCTGGTGTAAAAATGATTCCCATTCAAACTCCTGTTGGTACATTCAAAGTGTGGACCAAACGATTTGGCAACAATCCACGCATTAAAATTTTATTGTTGCATGGTGGCCCGGCAATGACGCATGAGTACATGGAATGTTTTGAAAGTTTTTTTCCAAAGGAAGGATTTGAATTATATGAGTATGATCAACTAGGTTCTTATTATA
>JANMOR010000735.1:0-3607 GCA_031369435.1 Chitinophagaceae bacterium | reverse complement strand
TAATGGCACTTTGTTAAAAACAAACAAGCCGGCCCATATTAAAATGGGTATAGCCCCAAGGTAAGCAACAGTTGACAGATCCATCGGCAACGCATATAAAAACGACCGGAACATGGAAGAAAGGCCTTCGTCTTCCCACTTAGGAATTATGGATAAAATAAATACTGTACGGCATAATGCAAAAAACAACAGCCAGAATAAAATAAATACTGCAAAACTTTTGAGTGACTCCTTCATAATAAATTAAAAAAACAACTTTCTTCAACTGAAGTTTAAAATGAGGAAATGTATTAAAGTTTTACCTTTTTTCGTTTGTGCGAAAACATCCAGCTTAAATAAGTTGGTTCGGCAAATGCATTATCCCAACTGTTATGATTTACACCAGGATATTCTGAATAGTCCACTTTTACTTTTAAAGCTTTCAATCTGCTGACCATATCTCTTGACAGCTTTACATTAACAACAGGATCAGCTGCGCCATGAAATACCCAAAAAGAAGTTTTCTTTACCCTTTTATCATAACTCATTACATCAGCACCGCCGCAAATAGGCATTGCTGCAGCATACATATCCGGATACCTGAACACAGATTCAAAAGTGCCCATGCCTCCCATTGAAAGACCGGTAATATATATACGCTTGCTGTTGACCGCCTCATCCTTTGCCAGTTGTTTCACCAGTTCATTGGCTGCAGCTAAGGGCCAATTGGCTGTAGCATTGTAATCAAATCCAATTTCTCTTGGCCGTTTTGTTGTATCAACTTTTATCACTGCCCAGAAAGATTCCTGCGGGCATTGCGGAAAAACAACAATAGCAGGAAAGTTCCTCCTGTTCTCCTCATTCAAAAACAGTTTGGCTCCATGTATTAACTGTTTTTCATTGTCATTACCCCGCTCACCGGCGCCATGCAGAAAAAGAATGAGTGGATATTTTTTTGTTTTATCATAATTCTCAGGGTAAAGAATACGGTATGGAAGCGTATGACCATTACTTATATATTCTTTTTTTTGTAACAGGCTGAGATCCTGCGCTGATGAAACGAGTATAATGAAAAAACTACTGACCAGGAATAGTAATCGCATAGCACAAATTTTAAAGATGAAATTAGAAACTTTTCAATGCTAAAATACATTTGTTATTTTTAAGTATGAACCGGAAAAACTTTGTTTCCTCCATACTTGCTGCAGGGGCTGTTATACCTGCACTTGGTTATACAATTGATGAAGCACCTGAGAGTGCTGCTCTTATTCCTGCATACCTGAAACCAGGTGATACAATTGGCATCACTTCACCGGCAGGTTATATTACTCATAAAGAAATACAGCCCGCCATTCAGCAAATTGAAAGCTGGGGATTGAAAGTAAAGATTGGAACAACCATCGGCAAAAGGGATTTCACATTTGGCGGAACAGATGCAGAACGCACTGCCGATTTTCAGCAAATGATTGATGACCCTGCAGTAAAAGCCATTCTCAGCGCAAGAGGCGGTTATGGTTTTGTGAGAATTGTTGATCAACTCAACTTCAGTAAATTAAAGACCCAACCCAAATGGATGATTGGCTTCAGCGATATTACTGTACTGCATAGTCATTTGAACAGGAACTTTGGAATTGCATCCATCCATTCAAAAATGTGTAACAGTTTTCCTGATGACTGGAGCAAAGCCGAACCCATCCAGGTTGAAACCATTTTGTCGATCCGTGATGCATTAACAGGAGTGAAGATGAAGTATAACACTACTCCCAACGAAAAAAATAAAAAAGGCACTGCAACAGGTATCCTGGTGGGTGGCAATTTAAAAACATTAGAATCATTAGCAGGAAGCAAAAGCGATTTGCGTACAGCCAATAAAATATTATTTGTAGAAGATACAGGTGAATATGTGTATAGTATTGACCGAATGTTCTGGAATTTAAAACGCAGTGGCAAACTGGATCACCTGGCAGGATTGATCATTGGTGGTTTTAAGATCAAAGCAAGCGAAGATGCTGCTGAAGAGTTTGGAAAAGATCTGCATGAAATTATTTTGGAAAAAATTAAAGATTGCAATTACCCTGTATGTTTTGATTTCCCGGTGGGTCATCAAAAAAATAATTATGCATTGAAATGTGGTGTGAAACACCAATTAAATGTATCAACCGTTGAATGTACTTTAACTGAAACAGCATGATCAAACTACCCTCCTATTTAAAAAAAGGCGATACAATCGGCCTGACATTACCCGCAGGATATATGACCATTGAAAAAGCGCAAACCTGTATTGATACATTGCAAAGCTGGGGTTATGAAGTATTAATTGGAAAAACATTCAGCAGCAAATCAAAAACCTATTTTAGTGGAACCGATGAAGAACGGTTGAATGAATTCCAGGCCTTGCTCGATGAACCGGAAGTAAAAGCCATTCTTTGCGGACGTGGTGGTTATGGTGTTGGCCGCATCATTGATCAACTGGATTTTACTGCCTTCAAAAAAAATCCCAAGTGGATCATTGGCTTCAGTGATGTAACTGTATTGCACGCACATATTAACCGCAATTATAAAATAGCCACAGTACATGCGTCAATGGCAGCAGCATTTAATGATGCTGGTTACAGGAATAAATATGTACAGTCGCTGAAAGATGTACTTGAAGGGAAACCAGCGAAGTATAATTGTAAACCGCATCGTTTCAATTATAATGGAAAAGTAACAGCTGAACTGGTGGGTGGTAATCTTGCTTTGCTGGTACATTTGATTGGAACAAAAAGCGACCTGTCAACAAATGGAAAAATTCTTTTCTTAGAAGATGTAGGTGAACAGCATTATAATATTGACCGGATGCTGCATCAACTGAAACGCAGCGGCAAACTGGATGCATTAGCAGGTTTGATCATTGGTGGTTTTACTGATATGCAGGATACCGAACGACCCTTTGGTAAAAAAGTGTATGAATTGATTCATGAACTCATCAATGAATACAACTACCCTGTTTGTTTTGGTTTCCCCGTAAGTCATGATAAAGAAAATGTTGCATTAAAGGTTGGCGGCATTTATTCATTAGTAGTTACCTCTCTCAAGGTTTCATTAGAAGGAAAATAATTTCATCCTGTTCTTTCTTTTTCAATAAACTATACCAGCAACATTGTATAGTTTATAACATTTATTTATTACACGACCTTTCTTTTCAACCTTGTTTATAACTCTGTTGTTTCTATCTGAAGCCCCGTCCATCAGGCATTTCAGCACGATTTTATACTATTCCTGATAATCGTCAGATACAATTGTGATTAAAGTCACTCCAAACCATGTAATTGATCATTTCGCAGCAATTACAACTGAGCAATATTTGCTCTATCAATTTTGATCATCACATCATATCTAATAATCATTTTATGACACAGAAATTTATTTTATTCCTAAGCTTTACTTTTTTACTTGCCGGAGTATTAAATGCCCAGGCAAAGTTTAACAGCAAATCTTTTCTTATTACAATTGATGGCACATCCAACATGCACAATTGGAGTACAAAAGCAACCAATGTAAATGTAACAGGCGATTTTACTGTTAATAATTCAGGTCTTCAAAAGATCAATGCCGCCAAAGTTCAAATTGTAACCAAATCTTTAAA
>JANMOR010000732.1:0-2664 GCA_031369435.1 Chitinophagaceae bacterium | reverse complement strand
TTAGATATCCATTTATAAATTTCTTTGCCAAAATTATCCCTGGCTACAATCACTACTGCATCAAAATTTTTATACTCGGCAGGAAGGTTGAGTTTTAAAATACCTTCTTTTGTTGCAGCTATATCCGGCGCAGTAATAGTTCCTTTTTTCTTCACCACATAACCATCAAACCGATCAAAGGGTTTACTGAAATCAACTAAGGCCCAATAAAAAGTACATTGATTGGTATTGAGAAAATGAAACCGGTTTTCCAAACCTATCTGTCCATTGAAATTTGCCGGTACTTGTGAGCCCAGCTTTAATTGTATAGGTGAAAATATTTTACGCAGCGCATAAAAGCTTCCTTCCTTTTCACGGTGCGGACCAAGAATGCCATCATTGGCATTGAGTCCATTTGCATCCAATGCATTGTTGAGATCTGTACGTACCACTGCTTCATCTGTAAAGGCCCAGATAAATACGCCTCCTGATTTTTGTGATTTCCAATGCAGGTTCCAGAAATCTTCCATCGCTGCACCTGCACCACCATCATCCTGTGCATGCAACATTTCAGTGGGCATATAGATCAATGAATCGTTCAATATTTTCTGTGTGCTGTAATAATCTTCGTAGTGATTACAATCAATTCCGTTCATTTGATTACCGGGACGATGATGCGGATGAATAACGGGACGCTTTTGAAAATCCCATTTCACAAAATCATCATCGAGTTCTTTGTTGGTACCACCTTCATTGCCATTATCCCAAAAAATGATGGAAGGATGATTGAGATCTCTCAACACCAATTCTTTCACAAGTGGTTCACCTGCTTTTGCAGAATAATATTTTTGCCATCCCGCCAGCTCATTCAACACATAAATACCGAGTGAATCGCAGAGTTGCAAAAAATATTTATCTGGTGGGTAGTGAGAACATCGAACGGCATTCATATTCATTTCTTTGATCAACAGTGCATCCATCATTTGCTGTTCTTCACTCAAGGCCCTTGCTGTTTCGGGCCACCAGCAATGACGGTTAGCTCCTTTGAATTTAACCTGTGTACCATTAATATATATTCCCTGCCCGTATTTTATTTCAATAGTTCTGAATCCAAATTTTTCTTTCAGTTCATATAATTTTTTCCCGGCTGCATCCTGCAACACAACAGTTGCGGTATATAAATTGGGTGTTTCAGAAGTCCATGCTTTTATATTTGGAACCTGTGTGTTCACAATTATATTTTCATCTGTTTTTGCAACCGTTGATTTTACAGTTGATACAATTTTTTTATTTACATCCGTGATGATTGTAACAACCGTTGCATTTTGCGTAAGTCCTTTTGTCCATACCTGCATGGAAAATTTTCCATCTGCTTTTGCATCAATACCTACATAATCAATAAACTGTTTGGGAACAGCTTCTAAAAAAACAGGACGGAAAATACCACCAAACACCCAGTAATCAGCCAAACGTTCTGCATTGTTAACGCTTGCATCTGCACTCATTTTACTCACTGTAGCTTCCAGTGTGTTGGACTGATCATAATTCACTAAAGAAGTAATATCATATTTAAAGCGATAAAAAGCACCACGATGAGTTTCGCCAGCACTCTTGCCGTTGATCTTTACTTCTGTATCAGTCATGCTGCCATCAAAAACGATAGAGATATTTTTTCCTTTGAAGGATGCAGGAACTTTGAATTGATATTTATACTTACCCTGTTCATCATAAAACCTGGCATTCTTTCCGTTGGTTTTATAATCCCTTCCATAATTATAATTACCAAAGCCCTGTTGTTCCCAACAGCTTGGCACTTCAATCTTTTTCCATTCGCCGCTGTTACGTCCTGCCGTGCAAAAGAAATCCCATTGCACGGTGTGTTTGGTATCAGTACCGGAGAGATATTGAATTTGCTTTTGCTGCGCCCCAAGAGAAGTTATAAGTAATAAGTTGTAAGTTATAAGCAGCAGCAATTTGTAATTTCTGAACATGTGTATTAATTGTTTTATTTCTATTTCTTATTATTTCGAAAATAGTTTTACCTGGTCAATGATCACGCCATCATCAACTGCTGTAATTTTTAGCACATGATTTCCCGGCTTACCAATAGAATGTAATGTTGTACGAATTGCGTGGTTGGTCAATACATTTTGTTTCCACTCTTCGCTCCTTCCCTGTGTAGCATAATCAATTGTTTGCACTGGCCCGTCATCCACTTGTATTATGTAACGGATCTTTGTTCCTTCAACAGGATGATTGGGCGCTAATGCCAATACAATGAGCACAGAATCGCTATTGCTCATAAACAGAAAAGAAACAGCAGTTCCTTTCGGCAAGCTTACTGCTCCACGCTTGTAACCCAACCCATGTGCCAATGGTTTTTTACCTGTATATGTTTTATATTCTGTTCCGTTAAATACAAACAATGGCTTCAATGTTTGTACGAGTGGCTTATCATTGATTTGCTGAATAGCTTTATCATACACAGCCAGCTGCCTTGGTTTGAAATCCATTATATACTTCCACTTTCCATTTGCCAGACTGTTATACCTTTTAGTCAGAGTAACGATGGTATCGTATGCCGCATCACTCTGTTTCCATGCTGTTTTGCCATGCCTTGCCAGTTGTGCATACAATAGTTTTTGATTGATGGTTGCTGCTCCTCTCACCGGATATTCAATCAAC
>JANMOR010000731.1:0-1555 GCA_031369435.1 Chitinophagaceae bacterium | reverse complement strand
GATAATAATAAAGCAGGATTACTTAAGGCAATCAAGAGTGCAAACAAACATGCAAAGCCAAGAATAGCTGCGATGATGATAAGGAAGTAAGAAAGGATGCGATAAAGTGTTTTCATCAATTTAATATTATACATTTTCGTTGCCTATCGAGTCTATTAGCATTTCAAGAGACTCCCTAGTTTTTGTTAAAAGGAGTCTTCGTAGCTGCAATTGCATAAAAAACATTAAAGGCCCTAGTATTGAGTAAACAAAAATTCCAAAAAGAATAAGATAAAATTCAACTTGCCGGTTAGAAAAATTATCTCTGTTTTCACGATATGAATCATAAAAGCCATATATCGAACCTCCAAATGCAAAAAGAGTACAGATAAAGGTTATAATACATAAAATGAGATAAAATACAAATCGATATCTCGATGAAAAATGGTTATTAAGAATAAGCCTATTACAATACCTGATAGTTATAAAATAACAGATCACCGAAAAAATCAAAAATATTAGGACTGCACTAACAGTGCCATCATCTCTAACATCAGTAAATAATACCTCTTCACCCAAACTTAAAATTGGAGCAATTAATGAAACCAATAGAATAATACAAATGAGTTTTATAGTACGGGGGTTTCGCATCAATCTTCTTATTTCAAATCCAGCTTTATCTGTAACTCATCAAATTGTTTTGCATCAATAGTGCTTGGTGCATCCAGCATTACATCCCTTCCTGAATTGTTTTTCGGGAAAGCAATAAAGTCACGGATACTTTCACTGCCACCAAGTATTGCACATAAACGATCGAAACCAAATGCAATACCACCATGTGGCGGTGCCCCATATTCAAATGCTCCCAGTAAGAAACCAAACTTGTGTTGCTGTTCTTCAGCATCCATACCAAGTGCAGCAAACATTTTTTCCTGCAGTTCCCTTTGATAAATACGGATAGAACCACCACCAATTTCATTTCCATTCAACACCATATCATACGCATTGGCTTTGATGCTTGCATAAGGATGCTTCAGGTATTCTGCTGCATTGTCAATAACAGGATTATTATTGATCATGGTTGCAATCTGATCGGGCTTGGGGCTTGTAAACGGATGATGCCTTGCTACCCAACGATTATCTTCTTCTGCATATTCAAACAACGGGAAGTCGAGCACCCATAACAATTTAAAATCATCTGGTTTACGCAAACCCAATTTATCAGCCATATACATTCGCAGATCACTGATGGCTTTCCGTGTACGTTCTTCTGCACCAGCTAATATCAAAATCAAATCGCCTGCTTTTGCATTGCTTGCTTCAGCAATGGCTTTTAATTTTTCTTCGCTGTAAAATTTATCTGCACTGCTTTTGAATGTACCATCCGTGTTGCATTTGATAAATACCAATCCCCTCATACCGATTTGCGGTCGCTTCACCCACTCTGTTAATTCATCTGTTTGCTTACGTGTATATTCACTGCAACCGGGAACAGCAATGGCAACTACCGTTTCAGCTTCATCAAATGCTTTGAAATCTACACCTTCAATCAAAGTCGATTGATTTCCTTTTGTTG
>JANMOR010000717.1:0-1644 GCA_031369435.1 Chitinophagaceae bacterium | reverse complement strand
GATAATACCAAATGGACCATTGAATTGTGCAAGCGCCTTGGTTCACCCAACTTCAAAATCCTGTATGATATCTATCACATGCAGATCAGCGAGGGAGATGTGATCCATACTATTAAAGACCATCATCAATACTTTGGTCATTATCATACTGCTGGTGTTCCCGGCAGACATGAGATCAACGAGACACAGGAATTGTATTACCCGGCCATTATGAAAGCTATACTTGCAACGGGTTACAAAGGATACGTAGCACAGGAATTTATGTCCATAGGAAAAACAAAAGAAGAAAAAATTGCCGCATTAAAAGATGCAGTGAAGAGATGTGATGTGTAAGGGAGTGAGTGGTCATTCGTGAGTTTTACTTACTACAGACGATTCACGTTTTACAACAAGACGATCAGAATTATCAGGAGTATAAAGTGTGAGACAAAGTATCAGTAGATAACAAAAGCTTAGTTCATATAAATAATAATCACTCAAACAATACAACATGCCAGATAACTATGAGTACGATGCCATTGTAATTGGCTCAGGAATCAGCGGTGGATGGGCCGCTAAGGAACTTACAGAAAAAGGTCTCAAAACGATCATGCTGGAGCGTGGACGTAATATTGAACACATCAAAGATTATGTGAATGCCAGTAAAGAGCCGTGGGATCTTCCTCACCGTGGCAACCGAACACAGCAAATGATCAAAGATTATCCTGTGTTAAAGCGTGATTATCCGCTCAACGAAATGGTATTGGATTATTGGGTAAAGGATAAAGAAAGTCCTTACACAGAAGAAAAACGTTTCGACTGGTTTCGTGGTTATCATGTAGGTGGCCGTTCACTCATGTGGGGCCGGCAGAGCTACCGTTTCAACAAATGGGATTTTGAAGCAAATGCCAAAGACGGTATTGCAGTTGATTGGCCTATTCGTTATGAGGATGTAGCACCCTGGTACAGTTATGCAGAAAAATTTGCAGGCATACAGGGAAGTAAAGACGGGCTTGAAGTGTTGCCGGATGGCGATTATATGCCTGCCATGGAATTAAACTGCGTGGAAAAAGAAGTTAAGAAACGTTTAGAAGCTCATTATAAAGGCATGCGTCATCTCATTATTGGACGCAGTGCAAATATTACACAACCACATCACAACCGTACCAATTGCCAGTACCGTGACCGTTGCTGGAGAGGTTGCCCATTTGGTGCTTATTTCAGTACACAATCTTCTACACTGCCGGCAGCAATGGCAACAGGTAAATTAACCCTGCGCCCATTTTCTATTGTTACAAAAATTGTGTACGATAAGGATACAAAAAAAGCAACAGGTGTTGAAATACTGGATGCAGAAACAAATCAAACCTATGTGTACAAAGCCAAAATAGTTTTCGTTTGTGCCTCCGCTTTAAACTCTTCATGGGTGTTGATGAACTCTGCAACAGATATATGGCCCGATGGTTTAGGAAGCAGCAGTGGTGAGTTAGGTCATAATGTAATGGATCATCATTTCCGTGCAGGTGCTAATGGCGCTGTTGAAGGATTTAGTGATAAATATGAATATGGACGACGACCAACAGGTATTTATATTCCTCGCTTCAGAAATGTGTACAATGATAAACGGGACTACATACGTGGCTTTGGTTATCAGGGTGGCGCAGG
>JANMOR010000652.1:0-5873 GCA_031369435.1 Chitinophagaceae bacterium | reverse complement strand
TTTTACAACCCAAAACTGAAGCAATACAGCAACAATACTGTTACAGCTAACCTGTTGCCTTTGTATTTTGGTATTTGTCCTGATTCGTTACGCACAGCCGTGTTTGAAAAGATCCGTATTAAAACGCATGTAGAAAATCATGGACACATCAGTACAGGTTTGATCGGTTCACAATGGATCATGCGTGGATTAACAGAGTATGGTTATCCTGATCTGGCTTACATCATGGCTTCGAATAAAACCTATCCGAGCTGGGGTTATATGGCAGAGAATGGAGCAACTACTATTTGGGAATTATGGAATGGCAACACAGCTGATCCCGGTATGAATAGTCAGAATCATGTGATGTTGTTGGGTGATCTGCTTACCTGGTATTATGAAAATCTTGCGGGCATTCGTACCAATAAAACTGATGTTGCTTTTAAGAAGATCATTATGAAACCAACATTGCCTGCTGGTTTGGATTTTGTAAAAGCATCGTACAACAGTTTTCATGGTTTGATCAAAAGCGAATGGAATAATTCAGTTGATAAATTCGAATGGAAGATCAGCATTCCTGCAAATACATCTGCCATTGTTTATATTCCTGCGAACAGCATTGAAGAAATTACAGAAGGTGGAACAGCTATAACAACTAATAAAGACATCAAATTCATAAAGGAAGACGATGGTTCTGTTGTTGTTGAAGTGTCATCAGGTAATTATACATTCATCCGAAATAAGAAGTGGAGAAAAGGAATTGTAAGAGATGAATTTATTTTCGACCGTGCTTCGTTTCCTGAAAGTCATGCTGCAACCATTGCAGAAACACCCGAAGGATTGATCGCTTCCTGGTTTGGTGGTACAAAAGAAGGCAATAAAGATGTGTGCATCTGGACAAGTCATTTTAAAAATGGAAAATGGACTGCACCCGCAAAAGTTGCTGATGGTGTAATGAATGATACGCTGCGTTATTCAACCTATAATCCTGTTTTGTTTTATGCACCTAATGGCGAGTTGTTATTGTTCTATAAAATAGGACCCAACGTTGCAGGCTGGACTGGTTGGATGATACGCAGCAAAGACAATGGACATACATGGAGCAAACGGGAAGCATTGCCTGAAGGATTTTTAGGACCAATCAAAAACAAACCTGAGTTCATCAATGGTGTTTTACTTTGCCCGAGCAGTACAGAAAAAACCGGATGGAAAGCGTATATCGAATTCACAAAAGATTTCGGCAAAACATGGACAAAGACCGAAGCGATCAACGATCCGAAAATTTTACAAGCAATTCAGCCAAGTATATTGAAATATGCCGATGGTCGTTTGCAGATACTATGTCGCAGTAGAAACACAACGTTGAATGAAAGCTGGAGTAGTGATGGCGGTAAAACATGGAGTGAAATGAAAGCATCTGCATTGCCGAATAATAATTCGGGAACAGATGCTGTAACATTGAAAGATGGAAGACAGTTGTTGGTGTACAATCATAATTTGCCGAATGCATCATGGGTTAATGGCAAAGGCCCACGTACACCATTGAATGTTGCGATCAGTAAAGATGGAAAAGTTTGGAGTGCAGCATTGGTGCTGGAAGATTCGCCGATCAGTCAGTATTCTTATCCATCGGTGATACAAACAAAAGATGGAATGGTGCATATTGTTTATACATGGAGGAGAGAAAAGATCAAACATGTGGTGGTTGATCCAAACAAACTGGAGTTGAAAGAAATTGTGAATAAGCAATGGCCGGGTGTGAAAGAGACAGTTGGGAAAACAACGGATGATTGATGAATGAATGATGAGTAGGGTTGAAGTAAGTTGAAGAGTGCGACGCAACCGCAGATGATAGTAGCAATGCAGACGGCTACATAAAAATATTATTCGAGACGATGCACAATTTGCCATTTATTGATCTTGCGGTGATTGCCGTGTACATGCTTGCCATGATCGGCATCGGCATGTATTTTTCACGCAAGAATAAAAACAGCGACCAGTTTACAAAAGCATCGGGAAAAATTCCGGGTTGGGCCATTGGTCTTTCTATCTACGCAACATTTTTAAGCAGCAATACATTCTTAGGCGTACCGGGCAAAGCATTCGGCAGTAACTGGAATGCATTTGTGTTCAGCATTTCCATGCCATTGGCTGCATGGCTTGCATCGAAATATTTTGTGCCCTTCTATCGCAACACCGGTGAAATATCAGCTTACACACATTTAGAAAAACGTTTCGGCCCCTGGGCAAGAACATACACGGTGATCTGTTTTTTGCTTACACAGTTTGCACGCATGGGTTCCATCTTTTTTGGTATTGCATTAAGCCTGCAGGCACTCACGGGTTTCAGTATGCAATCCATCATGATCGTGATGGGGATCTGTATTATTATTTATACTGTGCTTGGTGGTATTGAAGCGGTGATCTGGACAGAAGTGGCACAGGGCATTATTAAAACATTGGGTGCCTTATTGATTTTGTTTTTGGTGGTGAAAGAAATTCCCGGTGGCTTTGCTACGATCATTGATGTTGCAAATGCTGATCATAAAACAAGTCTGGGAAGTTTTTCTCCCAATTTTACTGAATCAACTTTTTGGGTGGTGTTGTTCTATGGCTTCTTTATCAACCTGAATAATTTCGGGATGGATCAGAATTATATCCAACGTTATCATACAGCACAAACATCTAAACAGGCAAGTAAATCTATCTGGCTTTGTGTATGGATCTATGTACCGGCTTCGTTTTTATTTTTTGTGATCGGGACAGCCTTGTATGCATTCTATCAAACACAACCAGATTTGATTGATCCGGTGAAATTGCAGGTAGCTGCTGAACGGTTAGGCGTAGCTGCAACATCAGCAGAAGCAAAACAACTCGCTGCTTCTTTAACCGCAGCTGATTATGGAGATAAAGTATTGCCGTTTTTTATGGTGAATAATATTCCAACAGGTTTAGTTGGGTTGATTGTGTCTGCATTATTATCTGCAGCCATGAGCACTATCAGCTCTAATATGAATGCATCAGCAACTGTATTCACCGTTGATATTTATCAAAAATATATTAAACCGGATATCACAGATAAACGAAAACTCTATCTCTTGCATGTTTCAACCATTGCTTTTGGTGTAATTGGTTTGTGTACTGGTTTGGCGATGATAGGTTCAAAGAGTTTGTTAGATATCTGGTGGGAGCTAAGTGGTATTTTTGCTGGTGGTATGCTGGGTTTGTTTTTGCTGGGAATTATCAGCCGGCAGGCAAAAAATGCTGCAGCAATAACGGCAGTTATCATTGGTATTATTGTTATCTTATGGATGACGTTTTCGGGAAGACTGGAAGGAGATTATGCGTTTCTTCGTAATCCATTGCATAAGAATATGATCATTGTAGTTGGAACACTTACTATTTTCCTTACAGGTTTGCTCGTTACTAAACTCCGGCCTTCGAAACAGTAAAATTATACAGCAGAATAGTTAAATGCAGCATTTTCTGTTCAACTGAATTATAACAATATTTATACACTTAAAAAATGAATGCCATGCCTGATAAAAAATTTGTCCCCGTTATGATCACTCCCTACAACCTCAAAGCTGAGGTTGACCTGGATGTGGTAACTACTTTGATTGAATTTTATTTGGATGCCGGTGTAAAAGGTTTCTTTGCCAACTGTCTAAGCAGCGAGATGTTCAGCATCACAGAAGATGAACGGTTAAACTTAACGGCTCATATTATAAAACAGGTGAGAGGTCGTGTGCCTGTTGTTGCAACGGGATCGTTTGGGTATACCATTGCAGACAAATCTCAATTCATCAGGAAGATCTATGATACCGGTATTGATGCTGCCATCATGATCACCGGGCATTTTGCAAAAGAAGAAGATAGCGATGATGTATTACTGCGCAATTTTGAACAGCTGTTTTTGGCAACCGGTAATATTCCGTTAGGTATGTATGAATGTCCGGCGCCTTATAAACGAATCATCACACCCGATGTATTCAGGCAATTATTGTCAGCGAATCGTTTTATCTATCATAAAGACACATCCATCACCCATGAAAATGTAAAAGCAAAACTGGATATCCTCAAAGAAACAAATAACAATCTTGAATTTTACGATGCTCATACACCAAATGCAGCCTTTAGTTTGCAATCAGGTGCAAAAGGTATGTCATCGATTTCCGGTAATTTTTACCCGGAAGTAATGGTGTGGATGGTGAATAATGCAACTAATCCTGACAAGCAGGAAGATGTAAAATGGTTGCAGGAAGAATTAACAAAAGTTGATCCGCTGATTCATATAGCGTATCCTATGAGTGCAAAATATTTTTTACAAAAACGTGGATTGCCCATAAGAACCATCAGTCGTGCAGTTGCAAATAAATTAACACCTGATCAAAAAAACACACTTGATGATATTTATATCCGTTTTGAACATTGGTGCGAACGGTTGGGGATTCAGAAAGTTGATGTAGCATCTATTGTCGGATCAACCAATCATCCTGAAAGTATTTTTTAAACAAATTATGACGGTTTCTATCATTTCAAAAACACGAAACAAAAACTCAGTGAAGTTTTTCTTTTCCCTTCTTTGCATGTGGGTGTCTTTGTGGCAAATAGCATCTGCACAACTCAACACCGATAATCAATACAGCAAGCCTCTCAAAGAAGTATTGAACGATGTACAAAGGAAATACGGCGTTACCATCAAATTTGTTGACAGCATGGTGAAAGGTAAAACCGTCACCTATGCTGAATGGAAATATCGTCCTGATGTAGAAGTAACACTCGATAATATTCTAAAGCCGCTTGAATTGAAAGTGAAGAAAGAAAAAGACAAGCAATACAAGTTGAGTGCTTACGAATATTACCGCTGGCCGGTGGAAGAAGGCTGGGCAGAAATGGACCGCATTGCTGCACAATACAAAACAGTAGAAGAGTGGGAGAAACGAAAAGCAGAATTAAAACCCTGTTTAAAAGAAGCGTTGCAATTAACACATCTACCTGTAGTTGCAAACAGCAAACCCATCATCACAGCCAAACGAATATTTGATGGTTATACAGTTGAAAATATTGCTATTGAAATTTTACCCGGCGTATGGATCAACGGATCATTATACAAACCATCAAAATACAAAGGAAAAATTCCTGTTATCTTAAACCCCGATGGTCATTGGGAAAAACAACGTTATCGTGCCGATTGTCAGTTGCGTTGTGCAGCAATGGCAAAGATGGGAGCCATGGCGTTCAGTTACGATCTGTTTGCATGGGGTGAATCATTATTGCAATTCAAAGTCGAAGATCATCGCCGGAGTTTGGCAATGACCATCCAGGCATTAGGAGCTATTCGTATTCTTGATTATTTATTGGCACAAAAAGATGCAGATACAAATCGTGTAGCAATAACAGGTGGTTCAGGTGGTGGAAGTCATACGGTGTTAATGACAGCGTTGGATGATCGCATCAAAGTTTCGGCACCTGTTGTATCCCTTTCATCTTATTTCTATGGTGGTTGTCCTTGCGAAAGTGGAATGGATATACATGCATGTGGTGGAAGAACAAACAATGTTGAGATTGCTGCCATGGCAGCACCTCGTCCGCAGTTAGTTGTAAGTGATGGTGGCGACTGGACGGATAAAATGCCTGAACATGATTTTCCTTATCTGCAAAAAATGTACAGTTGGTATAACAAGAAAGAGAATGTAATCAATGTGCACCTGCCCGAAGACAAACATGATTTCGGTATTAACAAACGTATAGCTGTATATGAATTCATGGCGAAATACCTCAGCCTGAATTTAAAAAACATACAGGATGTAAATGGTAAAATTGATGAATCAAAAATTACAATCGAACCCGAAAATAGTTTGTATGTGTTTGGTGATAACGGCGAAAAAATG
>JANMOR010000608.1:0-6536 GCA_031369435.1 Chitinophagaceae bacterium | reverse complement strand
CTTACCTTCCGCTTTTACTTTATCAGGAAGATTATCGAAGTTGATAGATAGTTTCCAGTTCACGCGGGCACGCTGTAATTCCAGATAACCTGATCCCACATCATTTTTCAATTCGTTGACTACTACTTTTTTTACATCGCCAAATACCCAAATCAACATATCGAAAAAATGAATTCCGATGTTAGTCGCAATGCCTCCTGATTTTGATGCATCACCCTTCCAACTGCGGTGGTACCAATTTCCACGGGAAGTGATATAGGTTAAGTCAACATCATAAACTTTGTCTTTGAGGCCATTTAGAACTTTGTTTCGCAAAGCGATGATGCTGGGGTGAAGCCGAAGTTGTAAAATAGTATAAATCTTTTTTCCTGTTTCTCTTTCAATCTCTGCTAAGGCATCCACATTCCAGGGATTCAGCACCAGGGGTTTTTCACAAACGGCATCGGCTCCTTGTCTAAGTGCAAATCGAATATGCGAATCATGCAAATAGTTGGGGGAACAAATACTTACAAAATCCACAGCTGTGCCTAGTCTTTTTAATTTATCCAAGTGTCTGTCGAATCGTTCGAACTCTGTAAAAAAATCGGCATTCGGGAAAAACGAATCCATCACGCCAACGGTATCGGATTTATCCAAGGCCGCTACCAAATTATTTTTTGTATCACGAATGGCTTGCAAATGGCGTGGGGCAATATAGCCCGCTGCTCCAATCAGCGCGAAGTTCTTCATCCTATTTTACTGACTTTGTTACTTTCCAATTTATACTGCTCTCCACTTTCAAAGCAAACAGCTACACCCTTGTCATCGAATTTAAGTGCATGACCATACTCACTTATCCAACCAGTCTGCTAAATTTTGGAGAAAAATCATTGGCATATAAGCGGGTTGTGTTTTAAATAATTCGTGTAATTCGCTCTCATTCGTGTTAAACTAATTTATATGACTATTCAACAAGCACAGCAAGACGTAGACAACTGGATTAAAACCGTTGGGGTTCGTTATTTTAATGAACTCACCAATCTGGGTATTTTAATGGAAGAAGTAGGAGAGTTGTCGAGATTGATGGTACGCAAGTATGGTGAACAATCATTTAAAGAAACAGATAAAGACAAAGAGATCAGTGATGAAATGGCCGATGTACTCTGGGTGCTTATTTGTTTAGCGAATCAAACCGGTGTTGATTTAACGGAAGCACTACAAAAGAATTTTGAAAAGAAAAATATCCGTGATGCCAAGAGGCACCAGGAAAATGAAAAGTTGAAATAATTGCTCACTACAACTTTGCCAAAGTTTAAGCAGAGTTATCAGATTACTTCAAGTACTATCAACTTTTGCAAAGTTTATCTACTCCCCAAAACGCTTATCTTTGCCAACTTTCAAACAACCGTTTACATGTCGAACGATAAGCTTTTTGCAAATATTATTTCTCATGCCAAAGAGTATGGCTTTATCTTTCAATCGTCTGAAATTTATGATGGCTTAAGTGCCGTTTATGATTATGGTCAATACGGAGCACAACTCAAAAAAAACATACGGGATCAATGGTGGAAAAGCATGACCCAGTTGCATGAAAATATTGTTGGCATTGATGCGGCTATTTTTATGCACCCCACTACATGGAAGGCCAGCGGCCACGTTGATAATTTCAGCGACCCCATGATTGATAATAAGGATAGTCAGAAACGTTACCGGGTAGATCATTTAATTGAAGCACATGCAGAAACCTTATCCGATTCTGATTCTGCTGCATTAATCACTCAAATGGAACAGTTGCTGGCAGCTGATGATTTTACCGGTATCAAGCAACTGATTGAAGAAAATAAAATCAAATGCAGTGTAAGCGGCACAGCTAACTGGACAGATGTGCGCCAGTTCAACCTCATGTTTTCAACAGAGTTTGGAGCAGTATCAAGCGATAATCCGGAAGATAATATTGTGTATCTGCGCCCGGAAACGGCACAGGGTATTTTTGTGAATTTTTTGAACGTGCAAAAAAGCGGACGGATGAAAATTCCGTTCGGCATTGCTCAAACAGGAAAAGCATTCCGTAATGAAATTGTTGCCCGTCAGTTTATATTCCGTATGCGTGAATTTGAACAGATGGAAATGCAGTTCTTTGTTCGTCCTGGTACTGAACTTGAGTGGTATGCCTTTTGGAAAGAAGCAAGAATGAAATGGCACCAGGAAATGGGAATACCCGCAGAAAAATTACGATTTCATGATCATATTAAACTGGCGCATTATGCCAATGCAGCGCTGGATATTGAATTTGAATTCCCGTTTGGATGGAAAGAACTGGAAGGTGTTCACTCAAGAACAGATTATGATCTGCGCCGCCACCAGGAATTCAGCAAAAAGAAAATGCAATATTTTGATACAGAGATCAACCAGAATTATATACCCTTTGTGGTAGAAACTTCGGTTGGGCTTGATCGGTTGTTTTTAACCATTTTAAGTAATGCATATCATGAGGAAGAAGTACCTACATCAGAAGAGGGAAAAACAGATATCAGAACAGTTTTAAGGATTCCTGCTAAACTGGCCCCCATTAAACTGGCTATTTTTCCACTAACAAAAAAAGATGGATTGCCTGAAATAGCACGTTCCATTATGAAGGAATGCATGCCTCATTTTCAATGTTTTTATGAAGAAAAAGACGCTATTGGTAAACGTTATCGTCGCCAGGATGCAATAGGCACGCCATTTTGCGTTACTGTTGATCATCAAACAAAAGAGGATGGTACAGTTACGATCCGCAACAGAGATACACTAATGCAGGAACGTATACCACTAACAGGTGTTAAAGAATTTGTGAATAAATCAGTTGCATAATTGGACGAAGTAACCTAATTTGCCACCTGAAACACCGGCGATTAAGGCTGTAACATAAAAAAGTCACGACCAAAACCAATTTCCAACGGTAAACGTTGGATTTGTAAAACAAAAATAATCGGAAAACATGAACGCAAGTTTAAGTCAATTAACCCTTGAAATCCATATTGCATTATTCGCAATTATTTTGCTTTTTGTTGCTTTTATTGGATTATTGATAGGTCGCAAACAGGTACACAGTAGAAATAAAAGAATTCTTGAGCTGGAAAATGAAATGCTGGCTAACCATAAAGAGATTCTGACCTTTGCTAAAACAAATAAGCAATTAACTGAAACACTGGAAAAAGCTAAGATTCCCTTCCCCGTTACAACCCGAATTGATGCAGATGAAGAAGAAGATGAAAAAGTACGGAAGATCCCTCTTGGAAAAATAGGATAACAACATATTAAATATGAAAAAGGAACAACATCATTGTTGTTCCTTTTTTTATTGATCAAATAAAGATGCAGAGCTGCTTTATTGTTTTACGATCTTTTGCATGTAAACTTCTTTACCCGACTGATCTTTTATTTCAACAAAATAAGTACCTGCGGCTAATCGGCTGATATCAAACCTTGCATCCTGGTAAGCAAACCGGTTGCTCAACATTACCTGCCCAACAGCATTTAGTATTCGCACATTTATTTCCTGCACGCCTGGCTTGTTGCCCGTAATAATAACCAGGCTGCTGCCAGCATTGTTATACACTCCTTTTACAAAGACATCCTGTGTATTACTGAGTAAGATGGTATTTGAATAAGAGAATTTACCGTCAAGGTCAAACATTTTTAAGCGGTAATAGAACAAATTCCCTTTCACCATTACTTCTTTATCTGTAAACTTATAGACTACTGTTTGCGATGAATGCCCTTTTGCAGCAACTGTTCCCACTTTTTCAAATTGTGGATTTTGATCGATCCTTCTTTCTACTTCAAAACGATCGCTGTTATTTTCTGTTGCTGTTTGCCATTGCAGATCAGCATTTGGATATTTTTTGATACCATTAAAATTCAATAGGGTTACAGGTAATGCTTCGTTCTGGTTGAGTCCTCCGCCATTGATCCAAAACTCAGAGAAGTTTCTCACTTTAAACTCAGCATAATATCCATTATTAAAAGGAACCACATCAACCTTACCCGGCGGTATAAACAGGTAAGTGCCGCTACTGTTATCGGCTAATGTCCCGTTTTCATTTGTTCCACTGTATTTGGTAACACCTGCTAGGAAAGCATCCCTGATAGTAGTGCAGGTTCCGCATCCGGTTGCCTGTATCAATGCTGTTGCTTCAACATCAGTAAAATAAAAACGAACCGATACGCTATCAGTTGGCGCTATAGATGGAGTAACAACAAGATTTCGATTAAGATAATATTGATTGCTGTTGTTACGGATAGCTCCCGTGTTGATATATACACTCAGATCCGTGCTTCCAAGATTTTGCCCCAATGGATTGATGGAAGCAACCAGGTTTCCGCCACTGCTGAAATTGATCCAGCTGCTGCCGCTTACTGTTTGATTAATGTTTAACACATTGGCTCCGGTATAAATAGTGGCTTTTTCAAAAATGTGAATATCATCAATACCAACTCCTTCAGCTTGTGTAAGTTCATCGCTTGAAAGAAAGAAACGGAAACGGATGGTTGCTGCATTCGGCACTTCGGTACTTGATACATGCCAGCGTTGAATATTTCTGCGCCATGATTGATTGGCTGAAGAATCAAACCAGTTGGTGCCATTCACTGCTGTTAAACGCTGCCAGTTGTTTCCATTGTCGGTACTGTATTCCAATGTATGATAATCGCAGTTGCAGTTATCTTCCTGTTGTGAAATATGACTGAAACTGAGAACAGGTTGCGTTAAACCGCTGAGATTAAAACAGGGCGAATAGAGATAAGAACTTTCATTTTGTTTGTAAATACTATTCAAGGTATTGAACCATCCATTGCTTTCACTTGCAGATCTGTTCATCAATGTTTTTACAGGCACGCCCCAACGCCAGCTACTGTAACTCATGGTATCCGTAAACCAATACCCATTGTTTGTTTCGAAACGTTCCAGGTAGGGGAATGTATTAATCAAAGGACTGCTGTGTATATACTGGTTATTGATACTGTCGTTGATGGGATAATCATCACCAGTCAATTCAACCCATGCATCAATATCATATGTTCTGGGCAAGGATAGATCGGCTAATGTTGTAAAGGAATAATCTGTTTCGCTGTTGGCTGTTAATGTTCCGATTGTTCCGCTTACAGCAGAGCCATTATTAATACGATAGTAAACAGGAACATTATTGAAAGTTGTTGCAGTTGTATTCTTTACCCTGATAGTAATGGTAGCATTGCCGGGATTACAGGTGAACGTATCAGGCGCAATTAATCTTGTAACCATTACATCATTATTGGCAGCAACAATACGCAGGTCATCAAACGAAAATCCATCATCCATATCAGGAACATCAGGATCGTAACTGCCGTTGTTGGCAGATGTTGTTCCCTGCTGATCAAATCTTATCTGGAAACTGGAAGTAATTGTTTGTCCCAGGTCATTGATGTTGATAGTTGGTTGTTTTATTTCCCCTAAGGCACCCTGGTTAGCACTAAGATCATACACCTGCACCCATGCGTCAGCATCACTTCCTCTCATCCAAACACCTGTATTGGGTTGTTTCAGTTGACCATGATTACGGAATTTAAAATCGAATCGTAAACCGGGGGTTGAAGCATAACTACTAAGATTAATGGTTGCAAATAATTTATTGTCTGCTGATGTTCCTGTATAGTTGATAGCATCCAATGTTACAGATCTGTTTCCTGTAATAGGTACGCCTGAATTAATAAAAGTTTGTAAACGTCCATTGCTGTTCGCTGTTGTAAAATCAAAACGATCTGCATTGGGTAATGCAAACAGGTTGCTGTTATAAACAGTAGTGCCCGTTGTTTCAAAAGTTTCAGTATAAGGTAATGTTACCGCAGGGTTGGCAACATGTTTAATGGTATAAGTCAATTCATCATTGGCTGTTTGTGCATCGCCTGTTTGTTTTACAAATACACGAACTGTATGTGTGCCTGTTGCCGATAAATTGGCTGTTGCAATAAATGGATAATCAACCGTGCCTCCTGCAGCAATGGGTACAGAAGAAGATTCTGTTATAATTGAACCTCCGTTTACCTGGTAGGATATATCATAACTGCCGGGTGTTACAGCATTATCTAAATTTTTGATGCGGACTGTTATTTGTTGCGTTGCTGATAATTGACTGCTGGTATTGGTTCTTCCATTAGTTGGTGTAACCAATGTTTCAATCTTGAGATCATTATTAAACTCAGCAGCAGCACAGGGTGTTCCCAATGTTGGTGTAATAGTTCGGGCAACAGCCCTCATTCCTAATGAATCAGTCATACGGGCTCTTACTGTAAACCAATAGCTTTGGGTTCTGTCCAACCCATTAACACGATAGGTAAGAGAACCCGTTGTTCCAAGTGAAGCAAATTCTCCATTAACGAGTTGTAATACTTCATAATCAGTTGCACTTGTAATGGCGAGCCATGTAAGATCAACATATCCTTCGCATGGAACTGTTGCAGTTAAAGAAGGTTGGGAAAGGATTGTAAAATTGCCAGGTGATGTTGCCGAAGCTCCACCGCCATCTCTTGTTACTCTC
>JANMOR010000594.1:0-3523 GCA_031369435.1 Chitinophagaceae bacterium | reverse complement strand
ATAGATTTCATTCTCAAATCTTCATTATTATGAATTTTTTCCCGCAATTCCATGCCATTTAATTTGGGCATATTAATGTCGGAAAGAACCAAAAAAGGTTCAATGTCTGTGTTAGTCAAATATTCTAAAGCTTCTATACTGTCGCCAAAGAAAATAAGTTTATAGCCATAGTTAAGTTCTTTAAAGATCTCTGACAATATTTCCTGATCGTCCGTGTCGTCTTCAATAATAATAATTGGTCCACGTTTGTTCATTTGAGTAAATTATAAAGATTAAGTTGGTTATCGTTTTTATAAGGCAAATGGTCTTTTTGCTGTTGTTGGCGTCCCCGCCAACAATAATTTGTGATTGATCATTTCCTATTGGCGGGGACGCCAACAGGAGCGGAGAACCAGGCTATCGCCAAACCCATGTTGTGTGTTCGTACGTTTTCAGTTGTGAATAAAATACCGATCACTTTCTTTGCTTTCAATTCCATCGTCAACCATATGCACCTCAATATCAAATAGGTCATCCCAAACTTTATCTAATTTATTCCTTGCAATAAAGTCAATAACCAGCTCATTTATTGGTAGAATTATCTTGTCAATATCAATCATTTTATTTTTTGAGAGATAATCTATCAGTTTTTTAACGTCTTCATTCGGTACATCATCTTCTTTCATATACCACACAAAGTCTTGCCTTTCTTCAGGATCCTCAGCGTCATAAATAACAGTCCCATAAATTTTGTCACTTTTAATGTCTGTCCATAATATATCTATTGCTCCTAAAGCTCCTAAGAATGATTTTAAAAACTGTTGTCGCTTCATAAATTAATATGGAATTTGTGATAGTATGACGCACAACTCTTAAATATACGCACCTTCTTATATAAATTCTCTTTGAAAATCAATACTTATTTAAGCTGCGTTATCAATAAACCGGTACCCAACCCCTCTTGCTGAATGAAAGTAAACGGGGTTGCGGCTGTCTTCTTCAAAGTACTTGCGGAAGTTGAGAATGAAATTATCAATGGTACGTGTGGTAGGATATACATTGTAACCCCAAACAACCTGCAGAATTTTTTCACGGGTTACCACTTCGTTTTTGTTTTCAACGAGCAGGTGCAGCAGCATACTTTCTTTTTTACTGAGTTGAATTTTTTCACCTTTAAAGTTGATAGCTTCCTGCGCTTTAAAGTCAATATGGTTTTTTCCAAAGCTGAAGGATTCGCCCACACTGTCTTTGTCGAGGATCTTTTTATTTTTTTCAATCAGCTTCTCCACACGGAGTAATAATTCTTCGAGGTTAAAAGGTTTGGTAAGATAATCATCAGCACCTTTTTTTAAACCCATAACCCTGTCGCTTGAAGTATTCTTAGCACTGAGCATTAGTATAGGTACTTCAATTTTGCGTATGCGGATGGTTTCTGTAGCACTGATGCCATCCATCTCCGGCATCATTACATCCATGATGATGAGATCAAAGTATTCATTCTCCACAGCTTTAATAGCAGCAACACCATCACCTGCTGTTGTTACTTCATAACCTTCCAGTTCAAGATTTAATTTCAATGCATCCATCAAGTGCTCTTCATCTTCTACCAGTAAAATGGATGCTTTGTTTGCCGACATGGTTGTTGTAGTTTAAGACTGCTGCAGGTATGCCATACTTTTAAAGTATGGCATACCTAACTTCTAAAATTGTATCACAAAAATACTTCCGTGCGGAGTATTGTTCATCACAAATATGTCACCATTATGATCTTCAATGATCTTTTTGGTGAGGTATAAACCAAGTCCTGTTCCCTTTGCCCTTCTGGTGTTTTCGTTTCCGCTGCGGTAAAATTTTTGAAAGATCTTTTTCTTTTCTTCATCCATTACACCGGGACCTTCATCACTTACTTTAATCTGGATGATATCATCATCTTCCATCAGGTCAACATACACGGGGCTGTCTTTGGGTGCATACTTCAATGCATTATCAATAAGGTTGCTCAGGGCAATCTGCACCAGTAACTCATCACCATCAATATATAAATCCTTATCGGCACTGGCTTCAATGCGGCGTTGCGGAAAACGGTTCTTATAATCACTCACAACAGTTTCAACCATATCGGCCAGGTTGATCTGTTCATTCTCCCGTTGAAATGTTTTTTCTTCCATTTGAGAAGCGAGCAGAATATTGTTGGTGAGAATGTTCAGCCTGTTGGTTTCAGACAAAGCACTGAGTAATAATTTTTGCTGCTGCACTTCATCGAGCTTACGCCGGAGTATTGTTTCCAAACTTAATCTTGTTGTGGCGATGGGTGTTTTTAATTCATGCGTAATAGCCATCATGAAATTTTGCTGCAGCGATGATACTTCTATTTGTTTCCGTATTGAACGATATACAAAGGCCGCACCTAAAACGATCAATGCAAGAAAGGTGAGCCCTTCAGCTATAAATTTTGCTGTTTGCCTTTTTTTATATTGCAGTACTTCCTGTTGTTTGCTGCTGTATTGTGGATCGGTTTTACTGATCTGGTTTAATTTCAATTCACTCATTTCATGGCTTTGGCGTTCCAATGAAATAAACCACCAGATGAGTGCTGCCACTATATAAATAAACAGGATCCAGAACCAGAATGAAAAATTCCCAAAGCGGAAAACTTTATTGGTGTAGGCCATTATGATTTTGCTTTTTCAATGCGGATACCCGCATTCATGATATGCAGCAAAGGATTGTCTCGCATGGTTTGTTGCAAACGGATGATATAGTTGCCTTGTTTTGTAAAACGGATATTGCTGAACAGCGGATACCGCAGTTCCCAGATATCGCTCATACCCGTGCCGATCCATTCACCTTTTTGGTTTTGCAAGATCAACTCAAAACGTTCTTTCTTAAAACTGCTGTCGCCGGGTTGCTGTGTTGAAATAAAGAGCCAGATATTTTTATACGCATAGGCATCTGTATGCCGCAGTGTTACAAAAACATTATACGACGAAACGGTATCGGTAATAGTGAAATTAATTTCGGGCTGGTTGCTGTAGCTCCATTCATGTGCAGGTATCTGGATGTTTTTTTCGAAGGTATCCAGTTGGGTGCAGCTGTTGAAAAAAAGAAGAATGATCAATAAGGTTGAACTATAAATAAGGAGTGCAGCAGTCTTCAAACTCAGGAAAGGTTTCAAGCGGAATATTTTTACAAATGTAATGCGGGGGAATAGATAATGCAAAACCCCAAAAACAAAATCCAAAAGCTGAAAGAGAACTGATCTGCTGAATGGCACATTGTTATCCGTCAGTTGAGAGCGTCAGACGGGTGCCAACTCAGAACTCAGAACTTAGAACTCAAAGTACATTCAACACCTGCTCTTTTGCTTTTTCCAGCTCATCCTTCATCAGTACCACCAGTTTCTGAATACCTGAATCATAAGCTTTGGCGCCGGCCGTATTGATTTCACGACCAATTTCCTGTAACACAAAGCCCAGCTTCTTCCCTTTTGAATTGCCATCTTCTTTCAGGATGGTCAGGAAGTAATCGCAATGGTTGCGGAGGC
>JANMOR010000582.1:0-1931 GCA_031369435.1 Chitinophagaceae bacterium | reverse complement strand
ACATCGTTGTTTGTTTTTTGCCACGAAGGCATTAAGGCAAAAAGCCTGCCTGTCGGCAGACAGGGAACACAAAGAAAAGTAGATCTTAGAGTCTTGTGTTTTAATGCAATGTAATTAAGTTAGGAGTTTCAGCAAGCTAACAGGTATGCCATACTTATAGCAGAATGATGAAATTCATGAGCATGTTTAAAGTATGGCATACCTACAACATCATAATAAAACATTAACTTAATAACATTGGTCTTAGTGGCGCATAATCCTAATAAAATCTTTTGCGAAATAAGTTGCAATGTGATCTGCACCTGCACGCTTAATAGAAGTCAACACTTCCATGATCGCTTTGTCTTCATCAATCCATCCTTTTGCTGCTGCTGCTTTAATCATGGCATATTCGCCGCTGATGTTATAGGCGCTTACCGGAACGTTTACTGCATTCTTTACTTCACGGATAATATCTAAATAACTCAAGGCCGGTTTCACCATTACAATATCTGCACCTTCTTCTACATCCATCAAGGTTTCTTTGATGGCTTCAATGCGGTTGCTGTAATCCATTTGATAACTCTTCTTATCACCAAAGCCGGGCGCACTATCCAATGCATCACGGAAGGGTCCATAGAAAAAAGACGCATATTTTGCACTGTAACTCATGATGCCCGTGTTGATGAAATTATTTTCTTCCAAACCTTTTCTGATAGCACCGATGCGTCCATCCATCATATCACTTGGTGCAACCATATCAGCACCTGCTTCAGCATGACTGATGCTCATCTTCACCAATGCTTCTACTGTTTCATCGTTTACAATCTTTCCATCTTTCACAATACCGTCATGCCCAAAAGAGGAATAAGGATCCAATGCCACATCCGTCATCACATACATTTCAGGCACTGCATCTTTAATGGCCTTGATGCTGCGTTGCATCAACCCGTCTTTATTCCATGCTTCTTTGCCGGTATTATCTTTTAATTCGTCTTTTGATTTTACAAACAGTAATACACTTTTTAAACCCATACCCCAAAGCTCTTTCACTTCATTCACCGTAACATCTAAACTATTACGGTAGTAACCAGGCATCGAAGCGATCTCAGTTTTGATATTTGTTCCTTCATCAATAAACAATGGAACAATAAAGTCATCTGGCGTAAGAATTGTTTCTCTTACCAGACTTCTGATGGCTTCCGACTTTCTTGTGATTCTGTTTCTTCTTTGCAGATACATATAATCAGTTTAAAATGTTAACAGGAGTTCGATCGCTTTGCCCATGCAATCTTTTCTTCTTCACTTATTTCATTCAACCAATCTCTTGGGTGCAGACAAGCTTCCTGCAATTTATATTCTTCACTGCCAAACGCAGGTTGATAATTATATTCAAACCGAACAACAGGAGGTAAGCTCATCAAAATACTTTCAATACGTCCGTTGGTTTTTAAGCCGAACATTGTACCACGATCATGTACTAAGTTAAATTCAACGTATCTACCTCTGCGTATTTCCTGCCAGTGTTTGTTTTCAGCTGTATAAGTTGTGTTCTTTCTTTTTTCAACGATAGGAATGTATGCTTCAATAAATGCATTGCCACATTTCTTTGCTAACTCAATCCAGAAAGTTACATCTTGTTGTTCAGTCGCTCTTTGATAATCATAAAAAATACCACCGATACCTCTGCGTTCTGCATTACGATGCCAGTTCACAAAATAGTTATCACAATCTTCCTTGAACTTTGGATAGAACGATGCATCAAATGCATCACAAACATCTTTATAGGTTTGATGAAAATGCTTTACATCTTCATCGAATAAATAATAAGGTGTAAGATCTGTACCGCCACCAAACCAACGATCGATGACCTCTTCTTTTTCATTGTACAACTCGAACATACGGTAGTTGCAATGAACGGTCGGCACAAATGGATTCAGCGGATGAATCAC
>JANMOR010000575.1:0-2097 GCA_031369435.1 Chitinophagaceae bacterium | reverse complement strand
CAACAATGGCATTAATTTCTTCCTGTGTCATTTGATCCTGGTCGATCAACTTAATGCAATCAACACCACCCTTCGCCAGCCGCTGCACTTTTGCTCTTGCATCGGCCACACCATTGATACCCCAGCGAAACTGTTCTGTGCCGGGATAAGGAGCATGCTGCAAAAAAGGTCCGCTTACATATAAGGTTGGGCCCTGCAGTTTTCCCTGGTTGATCATATCTCTTACCGCAACAATATCTTCTAATGGAGCACCGAGATCTCTTGCACTGGTAACACCTGCCATCAATAATTGCCTGGCACCCGCAGGCATGATCACTGAACGGAAAATAGGCGGATATTTTTTATCCCAATAAGCATAATCAGAATGTCCGTTGATCATGAGGTGCACATGCATATCCCACAAACCGGGCAACACACTCATTCCTTCTGTTGAAATGACTTCTGCATCTTTCGGAATTTCAACAGTACCTACCTGTCCTACCAGGATAATTTTATCACCATCAATAATGATCACTGAATTTTTCAGTGGTTCTCCACCAAAACCATCAATCAATGTACCACCGACCAATGCTTTTTTCTGAGCAGTTAATGAAAGAGAGAACAGAAAGATGAAACAGAAAGTTAGAACCCTCATAGCGTTAATTTTAGTTTTAAGAGAAATGAATTTACTTACTTTTTATATTCGAAAAGATAAATAAACAAACTCCTTTCTGTAAAAGGAGTTTTTTATTACGAACTGTTTAATATTATAACGTCCTCTTCTTCTTCCAGAAATAATATGAAAGGATGCCCGGTACAATCCACATTAACATGGTGAGCATCATAGGATCAAATTTTCCGGATGCAGCAATACCTGAATAAACAGCTGCCGTTAAATCAAAAAACAGACCTGCATAAGCCCATTCTTTGATTATGCGGTTACCGGGAATAAGAATAGCGATCACTCCAATAATTTTCGCCCAACTGATGAATTGAATAAAATAAATGGGATACCCTAAAAATTTATGGAACACTTCAATTGTTTGTTCATTGGGGCCAATACCTCCAACGGATGAAAAGATCATGAGTCCTGCAAATAAAATGGTGAATACCCAGTACAGTGTGTTGATTGTTTTTGGTTTCATTTGATTGTTGATTGATGTTGAAAATTAACTATTTGATCTTAGAATGTAAAACTAATCCGGCCAGTTCATTTTTGCACTGTGTCGTTCCGACATTTCAACTGGTCAATTGCGAATTTGTTTCCTATACATCAAAACAAAAATTTGGCAAAGTTCTTTGAATACCTTCCCGGTATTTTTATGAACGGCGCAACAATCACTGCCAAAACATTGTAACTTATGCATCTAAAAATTACATGAGATGGATCAGCAAATCATAAACCTCTACGATGAGTACACACACAAACCACTTTCAAGACAGGACTTTTTAAAACGGTTAGCCATTCTTACCGGGAGCACGGCAGCTGCCATGGCCATCCTCCCAATGCTAGAAAGCAATTATGCAAAAGCTGCAACGGTTTCAAGTGAGGATTTGTTTACAGAGTATATTACTTATCCTGCAATAACTGGTGAAATGAAAGCATATGTTGCCCGTCCAAAAAAAGAAGCAAAGTATGGTACTGTTGTAGTGATCCATGAAAACCGTGGATTGAATGCGCATATTGAAGATGTAACACGCCGAGCAGCCAATGCAGGTTTTTTAGCTTTTGCACCGAATGCATTAGCACCATTAGGTGGCACTCCTGCAAATGAAGATGAAGCAAGAACATTATTCAACAAACTGAATGCAGAAGAAACGGTGAAAAATTTCATCAACATCTTTTCTTATCTCAAAACAAGAAAAGACAGCAATGGAAAATTTGGCAGTGTTGGTTTTTGCCTCACTATCTGGATATAGTAAACGATATGGAACAGCAAGTACGTCAACCGAATTTGAAACAGATAATGGAATATCTGCCAAAGGTTTTGGACTATGGCTTGTGTTTACGAAAACATACTGAGCCTCTGTGGGGCAACAGAACGATTGAAAGTATAACAACTGATGAAATTAAACAGCTTGTTCGGGTTAAATTAAAAGACAGCTCCGTCGCTACAC
>JANMOR010000563.1:0-3842 GCA_031369435.1 Chitinophagaceae bacterium | reverse complement strand
AAACAATGGTGCCGGGCTTTCAACTGTACTTTTTAATTCAGGATGATACTGCACACCAATAAAGAATGGATGTTTTGCATTTTCAATGATCTCCACCAAACCCGTTTCAGGATTCTTACCACTGGGGATCATGCCTCCCTGTTCAAATGCATCTAAATATTTATTATTAAACTCATACCGATGACGGTGACGTTCATTAATGTGCAGGCTTCCGTAAATTTTTTCTGCTAATGTTCCTTCTTTTATATCGCAGGGATAAGAACCCAAACGCATAGTACCGCCTTTGGTCGTGATCTTCTTTTGTTCTTCCATCATATCAATCACTGCATCTGTAGTTTCAGGGTTCATTTCAAATGAATGGGCATCTTTCATTCCCAATACATTTCTTGCAAACTCCACACAAGCCATTTGCATACCAAGACAAATACCAAAGAATGGCAAACTGTTTTCTCTTGCATATTTAATAGCCGTTATTTTTCCTTCAATTCCTCGGTTACCAAAACCAGGAGCTACCAGCAAGCCATCGAGTCCCGAAAGTTTTTCAGCTACATTCTGTTCAGTAATAAATTCACTGTGTACATTCACCACATTCACTTTGCATTCATTCATGGCACCTGCATGAATAAAACTTTCAAGAATGGATTTGTATGCATCCTGCAGTTCGATATATTTTCCAATCAACCCAATATTTACCTGGCTCTTGGGATATTTTAATTTGTCTAAAAACTTTTTCCAGTTTTCCAAATCAGGTTCAGGAAAAATGTTAACACCGATTTTTTTCAAACAGATAACATCTAATTTTTCCCTCAACATAAATAAAGGCACTTCATAAATGGTGGAAGCATCCATTGCTTCAATCACTGCTTCAGGTTTTACATTACAGAACAAAGCAATTTTGCGACGAATTTCTGTACTCAACGGTTTCTCCGTTCTGCAAACAATAATATCAGGATGTACTCCTTCCTGGCTCAGCATACGAACGCTGTGCTGGGTTGGTTTTGTTTTTAATTCTTTCGCTGCTTTTAAATAAGGGATCAGGGTTAAGTGAATCACCAGACAATCATCGTCCGGTAATTCCCATTGAATCTGACGTACTGCTTCAATAAAAGGCAATGACTCAATATCACCAACTGTTCCACCAATTTCAGTAATCACAATATCATATTTGGAATCTTTACCCAGCAATAACATCCTTCGTTTGATCTCATCTGTAATATGTGGAACTACCTGCACTGTTTTACCAAGATAGGCTCCTTCTCTTTCTTTATTGATAACAGTTTGATAAATACGGCCGGTGGTAACATTGTTGGCCTGCGAAGTATGAATATTCAAATAACGTTCGTAGTGACCAAGATCCAGATCGGTTTCTGCACCGTCTTCTGTAACAAAACATTCACCATGTTCATAGGGATTGAGGGTGCCGGGATCAATGTTGATATAGGGGTCGAATTTTTGAATGGTTACTTTAAACCCACGGGCCTGTAACAATTTTGCAAGCGAGGCTGCAATGATTCCTTTACCCAATGATGATGTAACGCCACCGGTTACAAAAATGTACTTGGCCATAAAAATAAATTTTCAAGTTTAACGGACCTGCCTTAATGTAAAATGGAAATAGAAAAATCGTGGAGGTCGTGCAAACCTACGATGATTTTTTTGTTTGAAAAAAAGCTTCTGCTATTTGTGGAAAACAAGAGGAAATAAGAATTTGGAAGTATCAACCAATACTGTCAAAACTGGTTTTAATACCTCTGATCAGGGAAGAACTGAACCCCCTGTGTTCCATTTCATTTAAACCGGCAATGGTACATCCTTTTGGTGTGGTTACTTTATCAATTTCCTGTTCAGGATGCGTTCCTTTTTGAATGAGTAGTTCCGCAGCGCCATTAACCGTTTGTGCTGCAATGAGCGTTGCTGTTTTTGCATCAAAGCCAATTTCAATTCCTCCCTGGATGCTTGCCCTGATATAACGTAAAGCAAATGCAATACCGCATGCGCCGAGTACTGTAGCAGCATCCATCAGTTTTTCTTCAATAAAAGTTACACGTCCCAGTTGAGCAAACAAATCCTGTACATGATTCAACTGTTCCTGTATTGTATTTTTTGAACAGATACAGGTCATGCTTTCCTGGATGGCGATTGCGGTGTTAGGCATAGCACGGACAATAGGCATTTCTGTTCCCACCCATTCCTGCATGTCTTTGATCAATACGCCTGTAACTACACTTACCAATACATGTGTTTCAGGTTTTAATTCATCTTTTATACCAAGTAATACATCTTTAATCTGGAAAGGTTTGACTGAAAGTATAACCATGTGTGCATCTTTCACTGCTTCATTATTATTACTGGTTATTGTTACACCTTTTTTCTCCAGTTCAGCAAGTGTTTGAATATTACGTTTGGTGACAATGATATTCCCGGGTTGGGCAAACCCACTTTTGATCAATCCTTCTGCAATAGCTACACCCAGGTTTCCCCCGCCGATAATGGCAATTTTCTTGTTCATAATAAATTGTTTGCTGAATAAAAATAAGAAAGAAAAAATTGTAAGCAATAAAACCACTTCCATGATGCGCATTTCAAATTTCCGCAATCTCTTCTAAACAGGTATGGCATACCTAACGTACTATTATCCCGGCGTCAATTTGAAATGTGCATCATCCCTGGTTTATACCTTTTACAGGTTAATAATAATTAAGCTGATTAAGATAGTTTTTCACATAATCATCCACCCCTTTTTCAAGTGAAGTAAATTCTTCTTTATAACCGGCAGCTTTTAATTTATGCATATCAGCTTCAGTAAAATACTGGTACTTGTCACGAATATCTTCCGGCATATCTATGAACTGAATGGTTGTTTCAAGCCCCAATGCATGATAGGTTGCAGCAACAAGGTCATGAAAGGTCCGGGCCTTTCCTGCTCCTAAATTATAGATAGCAGAAGCCGGTTGATTATTCATCAGCCAATCAATGACATTGATCACATCTTTTACATACACAAAGTCACGCAACTGTTCACCATCTTTAAACCCATCTTTATGCGAACGGAATAATTTCACCAGGTTATTTTGCTGAATCTGTTTAAATGAATGAAAAATAACACTTGCCATTCTTCCTTTATGATATTCATTGGGGCCATACACATTGAAGAATTTTAAACCAGCCCAGAAAGGAGGATGATCGGCCTGGTGCAATACCCATTTATCAAATTCATTTTTTGAAATGCCATAGGGATTCAACGGTTTTAATTCAAAACTTAAGGCATGCTCATCCTTATAACCTAATGCCCCATCGCCATAAGTTGCAGCCGACGATGCATAAATAAGTGACACATTGTTGAGCGTACAATAATTCCAGACAGATTGCGAATACTCTACGTTGAGATGCTGATGGATAGCATAATTAAATTCAGTGGTATCAGTTCTTGCACCAAGGTGAATGACAAAATCAATAACAGGTTTATTTTTTAATAACCAGTTGAATAAATCTTCCCTTTCTACCTGTATGGAAAAATGTTTGCCTTTTAAGTTGGGTATTTTATCAGCACGGTTAAACTCATCAACTAATATCAGGTTTGTAAACCCTGCTTCATTTAAATATTGCACCATACAACTACCTATAAAGCCGGCAGCCCCGGTAACAATTATCGTTGCATCTTTTTTCATTAGAGTGCAATTAACGCATGCTCACTTTCATGACCGGCTAATAAATTCTCAATAGAGGTATCATACTTTTCTTTCCAGTTCAATACAGTACCCCATTCCATTCCATCTACTTCAATACTGCCATTGGTTACAACTCCAAGTTCTGCATAAGGATGATTACCAAGAGCCTGTTTA
>JANMOR010000544.1:0-1667 GCA_031369435.1 Chitinophagaceae bacterium | reverse complement strand
CAACAATTCATCATCAGGTGGAAGCAGAACTTTCAGTAATAACAATGGAAGTTCATCCGGCAATTCCGGCGGCAGCAGCAGCAGTGGTTCAAAAACAACCACCAGTGGCCGTCGTAATTAATTGCTATCCCTATTTTCAATTCTCCAAATTGTAAACAATGAAGAAAATTTTCATAGCCGGGCTTGCCATGTTTATGCTGCAACAAAGTTTTGCACAAAATGCATTGGATGCCCTCCGGTTTTCTTATCTCACACCAACAGGGTCGGCACGTATTCAATCAATTGGTGGCGCTAATATTTCTCTTGGCGGTGATATCAGCTCAACATTTATCAATCCCGCAGGTTTAGCTCAGTTCAAAACAAATGAAATTGTTTTAAGTCCGGGTTTTTTTATGAACAGTGCTAAGTTGAATTATAACGACAGTGTATTCAAAGGCAAAAAAAGTGCAATGAATACAGGTGTCAGTGGTTTCATTTTAAGCCGTGGCACCCGTTTTAAAAGCAGCAATATCCGCAATACAACTATTGCCATTGCTTTAAATCAATCAGCTAATTACAATTCAACTTTTGCATACAAAGGAAGAAACAACTTTAGTTCCTTTTCAGAAAAATGGCTGGAAGAATTAGTATATAACAATGAACAGAACTTTGACAATGCGTTAAATAATTATCCGCATGGAGCCAGTCTTGCATTACAGGGTTACCTTATTGATTCGCTGGTTAACTATTCAGGTTACCGCACCAATGCTGATATTGGAAAGATGCCATTAGATCAATCTTTTTCGTATGAAACAAGAGGTGGAATGCATGAAGCTGCATTTGCCATTGCATGGAACAGCAAAGAAAAATTCCTGTATGGTGTAACTATCGGGATGCCTTTTATCAACTACAACAGGAAAACAACTGTTACTGAAAAAGACGGCACTAATAATCCGAATAACGATTTTGAGAGCTTTACGTTTACTGAAACATTTTCAACAAAAGGAAGTGGCTTTAATGCAAAATTGGGAGCCATTTTTAAACCGGTTGAATATTTCCGCATAGGTATTACTTTTCATACGCCTTCACTGCTTACATTAACTGATCGTACGGATGCAACAGTAACCAGTAATATTGAAAACTATGCAAGACGGATCAACAATGATAATACCAAGCCGACTTCTTTTACTTACTCAACACATGAATTTACTGATGGCAACGATTATAGTTATCAATATCAACTACTCACTCCATGGCGTTTAGGCGCCAGTGCATCGTATGTGTTTCGTGAAATAAAAGATGTTACCAAACAAAAAGCATTCATCACTGCTGATGTGGAACTGGTGAATTATAAATCTACTTCATACAGCAGCAATGAGCAGGATCCCACTGCAGGTGAAGAAGATTATTTTAAAAGTGTGAATGACAATATTGATGAGTTATTTAAAATGGCGTTGAATGCAAAAATTGGCGGTGAATTAAAATTTAAGACCTTAATGGTTCGTGCAGGTTTTAATTACCAGGGAAGCCCTTATGCAAAAGATATTTTGCCTGAAGGTGCAAAGGGCTGGAGATTGACACCAAGCCTGGGCTTGGGTTACAGGGATAAAGGTTTCTTTGTTGATCTGGCTTATGCTCATACAATCGGGAAAGATATTCATATCCCCTATTTGTTATTGGATAACCAA
>JANMOR010000143.1:0-1584 GCA_031369435.1 Chitinophagaceae bacterium | reverse complement strand
GCATCTTCCAATCAGTATACTCGCAGGCAGGTGCTGTTTTGCGCTTCAATCCACCGAATGCTTTCGCTAACAGTCAGAACGCGACTACCACAGCCAACGCGACCGCACACTTCAACCACAACAATTCTGATCTGCTTTTTTTCGAGGCGCAAAGATAAGCCTTCCCGTCATTCAACTTTATCAAAGTTGAGAGAGAATAAGCCAATGAAGTTGGGTACAGAAACTTTGGTAAAGTTTGATTGTGAAAAGATGCTTTTGGCCATTTAATAAAAATCTGCAATCTTCAATTCTAAATCTACAATCTCGTATGGCTTTAAGCAGGATCTGGAGTGCCTTTATCCTCATTGCAATTCTTGTTGCTCTTTTCAAGTATTTACCGGCCGGGGGAGAAAAACAAATCTTCTCTTCCATGATCATTGGAAAAAACGGGGATTCAGTATTGGTCAAAAAAATCAGTATTGCCAATGCTAATCCGCAACTGCTTCAGGCATTAGATACAACAGCAAGGGTTACTGAAAATAAACTCACTTATAAAAAGGAAGCCGATCAACTGGTTGCCGTGAAAGTGCAGAGTGCGAATGGTGTAATTGAAACCTGTAAAGATGCTGTGAACATTTGTATAGGATTGATTGGTATTATGGCACTGTTCATGGGTTTTATGAGTATTGCTGAAAAAGCAGGAGGAATTAATTTGCTGTCACGCATAATTGGTCCTTTCTTCTCTAAAATATTTCCTGAAGTTCCAAAAGGTCATCCGGCATTTGGCCATATGATGATGAACTTCAGCGCCAATTTGCTGAACCTTGATAATGCAGCAACTCCATTTGGATTAAAAGCAATGGAAAGTTTACAGGAACTGAATCCTAATAAAGCAACAGCAAGTAATTCGCAACTGATGTTTTTATGTTTGCATGCATCAGGACTTACATTGATTCCTGTAACCATCATTGCAGCAAGAGCTGCACTCAAAGCACAAAACCCTACTGATATTTTTGTACCCTGTATGGTGGCAACTTTTGCAGCAACCATGGCAGCTATGTTCATTGTTTCGTTCAAACAAAAGATCAATGTATTTCAACCGGTGATTCTTGCATGGGTGTTGGGAATTTCAGCAGTTATAGCTGCCTTGGTACTTTATCTTGTACGATTAAATGCAGATAATGTACAATCTTTCTCAAGTGTGTTGAGCAACGGACTCATCTTATTTATCTTCCTTGCTATTGTTGCGGGTGCTTTGTATAAAAACATCAATGTGTTTGATGCATTTATTGAAGGTGCAAAAGGTGGATTTGAAACAGCTGTACGAATAATTCCCTATTTAGTTGGGATGCTGGTTGCCATCAGCCTGTTACGTACCAGCGGCACATTTGATGTAGTGATCAATGGGATGAAATCGTTATTTATGTGGATGGGTGCTGATACAAGATTTGTAGACGGGTTACCAACTGCATTGATCAAACCATTAAGCGGAAGCGGTGCAAGGGGTATGATGATTGATACCATGAAAACTTTTGGCCCTGATTCTTTTGCAGGACGTCTTTCATCAATCCTGCAAGGCTCAAGTGATACAACTTTTTATGTGAT
>JANMOR010000535.1:0-2576 GCA_031369435.1 Chitinophagaceae bacterium | reverse complement strand
CAAACTTCCAACTTTAGCGGAATAATATGTTTGGCCTATTTGTTCTGCTGCATCTTCTATTATTTTTAAATCATATTTTTTTGCAAGTGCAAATATTGGATCCATATCTACAGGCAATCCGTAAATATGTACTGCCATTATGGCTTTTGTTTTGGATGTGATCTTTTGTTCTATCAAATCGGTATTCATGTTCCAGGTGCCTGCATCAGCATCAACTAATACAGGAATATAACCTGCCCTTATAACAGAGGCGGCGCAGGAAATAATTGTAAAAGCGGGTAATATTATTTCACTTCCTCTTGGTAATTGAAGTGCCTGAACAGCACAATCAAGGGCAGCACTGCCACTACTAACAGCAACTGCATATTTCCGGTTGCAGTAATGAGCGAAAGCCTCTTCGAATTTTGCAACAAACGGACCATCTGATGATACCCAGCCTGTATCAATACATTCAGCGAGGTATTTCTTTTCATTTCCGTTAAAAAGAGGTGTGTTTACTGAAATCATGAAACAACAGGTGAAGAATTTAAGCCAGGTGAAATCACTTTCTTCTCGTAAACTAAATACGGTCCTTGTTTTACTTCAATCATCTCGGTTAAAGAAAGAAATTCAAAGCCATGACCACCTGAAATTAAAATGATGATATCGCCTTCATTAATAATTCGGGTTGTCACGGGGTTGTCTTGCTCATCATACAAAAATACTTTAACAGAACCCTTTTTTATAATCAACACTTCCTGGTATTGATAAATAGTATTGTGTACGTGCCGGTGCGTATGCGGTTCAATCACATCCCCAGCATTGCGGCAAATAGAACCCACCTGTAAAGGATAATCATCAGGCGTAAAAAAATGGGTGCCATGGCTTGAACTGTCATTATAAATGATCAAAGCAATTGTAAGGGTTCCAGATGTGATTGTTTCAAGCATAAGTAATATCAATATAAGAAGATTTAGAAGATTTATTTTTAAAATTATCCAAGGACCTTTTTTTACGTCAACTTATTTCTGAGCACATCAGTAATTGTGTGAATCATGTAAATAATTTACAAACATGTGTAACAGATCTTATCAAAAGAACCTCAATTTTACATTGCATAGAACCTTCTCGCTGGTTAAATCTTTAGCTGTTTCACAACAATGAAAAATGTTGCACTTTTCCACTGGGGGCCTATGTCGGTTCATACATACAATCTTGCCGATGTGATGTTGAATGCAGGAATAAATGTTCACTTTTTTGTTTATACTCCTTTCGAAAAAAATGTGGATCCTTTCGAAAAAGAATTGATTACCGTAATGAAGAGCAGGACTGAAGTAACTGAAATAAAACCCACATTTATAGAAAAACTCACCAGGAAAGGGTTTACATTATTTAGAATGATGGGCGTACAGTGGGCTTATGTAAACCTTGAGCTACTTCTTCCTTTAAAAACAAAGATGACTTTTTCGGCAGCCAATTATAATTCGCTGATTGCAGTTAACCAGCTATCTCTATGCTGGTTGCACCGTGTTGCCGGTAAACATTCTCATAAAATAATATATTACAGCCTGGAGGTATTTAAAATAACAGATCCGGGATTCAAAAGTAATTTTATTGCGCCCTTCCTGGAAATTGAACAACGGATTCTAAGAAAAATAAAAGCACTCATTATTCAGGATAAAGAACGGGCACATTCATTATTTAATGGATCATTAGACAAAAAAAGTCCCGATCTTGTTTATTTGCCCGTATCAGTAAAAGGAGAAGCCGTCAGAAATAAAACGCAATTTCTCCAGGAAAAATTTGATCTGCCCCTTTCCAAACATATCATTCTTTATTTCGGACGATTCTACGAGGAGCGAAAAATAGAGGAATTGATTGCTGCGTTTCAAAAACTCGACCGTAATTATTTTTGTTTTGTAATGCATGGCGACAGAAGGATGGCCAGGTTTTCTAACCCCAAAGAGGGGGTTTATTTTTCATCGGAACTTGTTTCGTTTGATAAAATCCCATTATTGATAGCGTCTGCTACCATTGGGGTGGCCTTTTATGATGATGGGTGGGATAATACAAAACTTACGGCTTTTTCATCAGACAAAATAGCCCGTTATATGCAAACAGGTGTTCCCTTCCTGGCATATAATAATGATAGTTACCAAAAACTACGTAATGAGTTTTGCTGTTGTGAGTTACTCGACGATTTTTCTCAACTGGAAGAAAAAGTGAAGAAGATAATGAGTAATTATAATGAATACAGGGAGGCTTGTTTTAAAGCCTATGAAAAATATTACAATATTGATAATTCTTCCAAACCATTCATTCAATACATTAAAACAAAGTAATAACTAATGAATGTTTTACAATCGGTGTTACAAATTGGATCAATAATAAAGTTTAATTTTCTTCTGCCAGTTTTTTGATCTCTACCAGGATGGGATTCCATCCTTCACCATTATTGAATGCTTCCTGGTATCTTCTTTCACCTTCTGCCACTTTTGAATAATCGCCCTGTGTAACAGTAAAAACAGTTTGCCCGTTCTCTTCTTTCAGCTGATAGGTTACAGTTAAATAATTTTCAGTGATATTATCAATTGTTG
>JANMOR010000524.1:0-1828 GCA_031369435.1 Chitinophagaceae bacterium | reverse complement strand
CAATGGTATGTTATACAGCGTTACTGATGGCGGAAGTTTATATCGCATCAGCAAACAATAGTTTTTTTATACTACCTGCAAAACCCGCATTCACTTTTTCGAAATTGGATTGCGGGTTTTTTTATTAATCAAAAAATACTTGCCCTCTAATTGAAGTTGCCGGCACATTCCCCGCTCTTATAATATTGATGAAACTATTTGCAATTACCGAATCTAATCTCTAAGTTTAACTGTTCTCACTCTTCATCCAACCAACCATCTGCTTTATGCCGAACAATTCTGTTGAGGGTATATCTACCCCAAATTCAAGAACGAAATCTTTCGATCATCAGCCAAGAATTTTTTCACTCGACGTTATCAGGGGCATTGCTCTACTGGGCATCCTGCTCATCAGCATCTGGGAATTTGGCGGCTTCAGTTTAAATGAACAGACAAGGTTGCGTTTGCTGGGGAAAGGTTCCGACTTCTACATATTTACTTCTGTTATTTTATTATTTGAAGGAAAGATGAGGGCTTTATTTTCGTTGGTATTTGGTGCTGGCATCATCCTGTATATGCAAAAGCCCAATCAGCCCGGCTTACCTCACACACAGGAATTATATATCCGTCGCCAGATGTGGTTAATGGGCTTCGGTATCATCAATGCATTTCTTTTATTATGGCCGGGAGATATTCTTTTTCAATATGGAGTGATGGGCATTTTACTGTTTCCATTTTTCAGAATGGGCAAAAAACGTTTACTCATTGCAGCAATCATTGTTACACTCATTTACAGCGGAAAAATGTATTGGTTTTATGCAGATGATCATAAAGCTTATAAAAAATTCCAGGCAGTTCAATTGATAGAAGATAAAAACAAAAAAGACAGTGCGGCACAACATATCAAAGACAGTCTCTCCGGTATGTCAAAAGCAGACTTGAAAAAAAGTGATTCACTCTTTAAAGAAAAAAACAAACTGAACAAAATCCAGGAAAGAGATAAATCAAGGTGGGAAGGATTGGTGAAGGGGTTGAAATATGATTCTACCAAAGCAGGTGACAAAGCTGACAAAAAAGCTATGCAAGGAAGTTATACTACAGTTTGGAATCATTTGTATCAACGGGCACAAGGCAAAGAAGCTGCATGGTTGTACCGGATAGGTATCTGGGATATAGGTTCCATGATGTTTCTTGGTATGGCTCTCTTAGGTTTTGGTTTTTTCAGCAACCGTATATCAACTTCAACATATGTTTTATTTGCCGTGGTTGGTATTTCAGCAGGCGTATTACTGGCATGGTTACGTATCGACTTGCAATACTCAAAACTGCTTGATTATATTAAGTACCTCAACAGGAAATCAATTCCGCCTAACCTGTTCTTTCCAATTGAACGTTTATGCATGGCACTTGGTTATGCCAGCCTGGTTATGCTTCTTATACGCAGCAGACTGTTGCAATGGTTATGGCAGGCACTTGCCGCAACGGGCCAGCTTGCGTTCACGAATTATCTCATGCAAACACTTCTTTGTACATTTTTCTTTTACGGTTATGGGTTTGGATACTTCGGCAGGTTTTCACAAATGGAACTCTACTTTTTCGTTGCAGAAATATGGATCGTACAAATTGTGTTCTCTGTTTTTTGGTTAAGGTATTATCAATACGGCCCGGTAGAATGGTTATGGAGATGCCTTGTTCATCGCAAACGGTTTCCGATAAAAAAGGAAACAGAATCGTAAACGCCAATCCATTTTTTCTAACAACACAAATTCTTTTTCATGCAAACATATTCAGCCGAACATCACCTGCAACCGGTACAACAGGCAGAGCGTATTAAAACTGTAGATATGAT
>JANMOR010000484.1:0-1678 GCA_031369435.1 Chitinophagaceae bacterium | reverse complement strand
TGAGTTTTGAGTTTTGAGTTCATTGTTTGCACCCAACTTAGAACTAAGAGCAAACAACTGCTCAACCTCCTCCACCATCTTTCTCATTTTCACTCCAAAAAAATCCAACCCTATTTTAATGGCCTGTTCCCTGCTTTGTTGTTTATATGCAGTACCAACAATTTTTCTTTCTTCATCACTGAATAATGGAAAACTGATTGCAGCAGGAAGATGGGCATGATTGTATTCACCCGGGCTGCGTACATCCAACACAGGAAAACTTTTTGACAGCGTTAAAAATTCTTCAATATGTATTTTTTGGATAGCCATTAATAAGGATGTACAAATTTATTTATTTCGCCTGGCAACCAGTATTGAAATGAGCCAGAGTAAAATGGAGATGCTGAAAAAAAGAATGGTGAACTGTTTAAACAAAAGAAACAAAGGCAGGTTACTGCTGAAAAACCAAGTATAGCACATGATGAGAAAAGAAACAATACCAAGTATCCTGCAGATATTTCCAAAGAGATAAAGTTTTGTCATAATAAAAAGTCCCGCCTTTTGGCAGGACAGGTTATACTTAGTTTTCTTTGATCTGGATGTTGACTGTTTTTCCTTTCTTCTCGATTTTTAGTTTACCGCTATCGCCTGTTTTAATTTCAACCTTTCCGTCTTTACCCTCTATTTTTATTCCATCGTTAGTATTGATCTTAATATTCACCGGGTCACCATCTTCACCGGTTCCTTTAATAGAAATACCACCTTCACCAATCTTTACTTCACCCGAATCGCCTTTAATTTCAATCTTTGTTTCGCTTTCTTCTTTTTCTTTATCTGTTTGTTGCGAATTGTTTTCACAACTGAAGAATGAAATCATCATGAAAGCAAGGATTATGATCTTCATTTCAAGACTTTTATTACTTTATAAAGGAAGTTATCCGTTCATACTAACAAGGAACTCATTGTTATCTTTTGTACCTCTCATATTCTGCAACAATGTATTCATTGCTTCTTCTGTATTCATATCGCTCATATGTTTGCGTAACACCCACATGCGTTTGGCTGTGTCTTTATCAAGCAACAGATCATCACGACGTGTACTTGATCCCACAATATCAATGGCAGGGAATACACGCCTGTTGGCGAGTTTGCGATCAAGTGCCAGTTCCATATTACCGGTTCCTTTGAATTCTTCAAAGATCACTTCGTCCATTTTACTTCCGGTATCAACCAGTGCCGTTGCAATAATGGTAAGCGATCCGCCATTTTCTATTTTACGTGCTGCACCAAAAAACTGTTTTGGTTTTTGCATAGCGTTTGCTTCTACACCACCACTTAATACTTTACCACTTGAGGGAGCAACAGTGTTATGTGCCCTGGCCAAACGTGTAATTGAATCAAGCAATATCACCACATCATGACCACACTCTACCAAACGTTTTGCTTTTTGTAAAGCGATGGTACTTACTTTCACATGTTTTTCAGCAGGCTCATCAAATGTGCTTGCAATTACTTCAGCTCTCACACTGCGTTCCATATCTGTTACCTCTTCCGGTCTTTCATCAACCAACACAATCATCAAATAACATTCAGGATGGTTTTCTGCAATGGCGTTTGCAAGCTCCTTCAACAACATTGTTTTACCGGTTTTTGGCTGCGCTACAATTAAGCCACGCTGGCCTTTACCAATAGGCGTAAA
>JANMOR010000481.1:0-4686 GCA_031369435.1 Chitinophagaceae bacterium | reverse complement strand
AAAGCTTTGGCAACGATTTTGAAATTTCCTGTGGGAGTTTTTCCTGCTTCTACGAAATAAGCATTTACCCTGTTTTTCAACTCTGTGTGAAACGATTGAGCCTTAACGGCAAATTTGATTGTACTCATAACGATATTACGAAATTGCTGCAAAGGTAATGCATAATAACAGAGCAAGTGTAATCTGTTCAAACATTAACACACAAACAACTAACGTTCATCAGGTTGTAACCATAATCAATGCATCGAAGCTGCTGATGCCAATCCTTTTTTCAGTGATGTACCCTTCGCCATATTCTACCCCAATCCTTTTGCCAAACATTTTATGACGGGATATAATTGTTTCAAAATATGCCGGTGTTGAAATATAAGTTTGTGGTTCGTTAAAATCTGGGTTATGAAACTGTGTTGAATAAGCTTTAATGCTTTCCAGTTTTTTTTCAAACACTGCAGAAACATCAAATATAAAATCAGGCTCGGCATACCTGTCCTGTATATAATGAAAGACATGTTTAGGACGCCATGCTTCCTGTTTAACCCCATCTAATTCAGTTTCTATTTTTCTCAATCCTGATAAAAAACAGGCATCTGCCACCAACTTAGATGAACGCCCATGATCGGGGTGACGATCAACAATTGCATTACAGATCACAATCTCCGGTTGATACTGACGCAACTTTTGAATAACCTGTAACTGATGTTGTTCATCATTTTGGAAAAAACCATCACGCATGCCTAAGTTTTCCCGTACATGCACACCCATGATCTTTGCTGCTAAAGCCGCCTCCTCTTTTCTTGTTTCGGCTGTACCTCTTGTTCCCAATTCACCACGTGTAAGATCAATTACGCCTACCTGTTTGCCGTTTGCAATTTCAACGATCAATGTACCACCACAACTCAATTCAACATCATCGGGGTGCACACCAATTGCCAGTATATCCAGTTTCATCTGTAATTTTTTTATTGTTTTTTTGGTCAGATGTTATTCGCCATTAAAATTATTTATTGACGATTGTATTTTAAATAAATAATTTTAATGGCTCATTTCATGTATGAAAATTTAAGTTGGTGAAAATATGAAATGCTGAGGACTTATTTGGTACCTGAAGTGTATGATACTGCCGGAGCACCGTAATACATACGATCGATCTCCTGAACAATTGATTCGATCTGTCGATCAAGTTTTTCTTCTGCCGGATTCCATTGTTGTTTTAAACTGCTGCCCACCACAAACATAAGCGTTTGATAAAACCCGGCGGTAAATCCTCCTTTCATTTCTTTAATGATCTCAAAACAGTTGTTCCCTGTTTGACGGTTGATCAGTTTCATCAGCACCTTTCCCTGGTAAATAGAAAGATCAGTTACTTTATCGGTAAACGAAGCTCTTAATTCCTTTTCACGTGATTTGATGTATTTCTTCCGTTCACTTTTTCCTGATATACTTTCCAGGTGCTTATTTACATCCACCATCACAATACCGGCTGATCTTGCATATGGATAAGTAACATATACTGCATTGCGGAGCCTCGTCCATGCCGCCCAATATTTGGCAGCATCTTTTGGATTACCTCCCCATACAAAGACCTCACTCAATTCTTTACCTCCCAACATTTCACCATTAATGACCATTGCTTTTATAAATACAGTATCGTTTGGCCCATATATAGGTTTGATAACCGTATTAACTGCAGAATCAGGATGAGGTGGTAATGGTTGTTGTTGTGCAAACAGAACCGATGAACCCAACAGGAGGATTAGGGTAAACAGATAAAACAAGTATGAGCTTTTCTTCAACTTCATTGACAGTGTAAATTAATCATTCCATTGAGTTAATACAAGAGACAGGATGAAAGTAACCAACGCTGCCTTGTGAATATTTTCTTAATGTTTAAGATTGTTATCAATCAGTATTACCCCTCCTGCTTATTTTGTTAGTATGAGGGTATTATCCCTATTACTTAATACAAAACTGCTGAATTTATTTAATAATGATTTTCCTATGATAATTTTCTTCCCTTTATCCGTTACAGCCACTGTAACATTGTTAACTGTGAATTTACCAATTTGAATGATATTGACTTTGTATTTCCTGCATGTATCGATCATACCATTGGCCATTTCATATTCTTCAATACCCAGGTAATTTGAAGCAGTTAATATGTTTTGTTTTTTCAAATCATCTTCCATTTCCTTATTAATCAATAAATCAGAAGCACCCGTATCGTATAACCAAATCTGTAATTTATTGCCCAATTTCACTTTAACATAAGTCATTCCGTTGACTGTAAGTGTTTGAATCGTATCCCTGTCAGGACCTACAATATCATTGGTAGAATTGATATTCCAATTCAACGAGTAAGACCTTTTCTCAGAAAAAGGATCTCCACACTTATAAATAATTTCATAATACAATGATGAATTGGGATTACTAAGAGCTTCAAATTCCTGATCGCTGATCTTCTTGTCCTTAATTAATTCAAGCTGGCATTTGCAGAAATCTGTTACCCTTTTTATATCTGTTTGTTTCTCTGTACTGTTTTGTACATTTCTTATACAATGGGATATAAATTCATTTTCGAAGCCTTCTGCCTGAATTAAAATTGTATTACCTGATTGCGTATAACAGCTTTGTATTTCTTTTTCAAGAACAGAATCCTGTTTTATTAATCCGGCTATATCAATAACTCCCCTTGATGAATATTTTTTAAACTCTTTGTTTGTAAAGTGCCAGTCAATTTTATCAATTTGGCAATCGCAAATACCCAGGGCTACTTTATCATTGCGGCTTTTCTTTAATGAATTAAGACAATTCATAATCATCTCCCAACGGTTTAATATGGGCTTTCCTTCTTTAGTGTAAATGAAGCCCTGCTGCCCAAACGACTGCAATGAAAAGATAATAGCAAAACAAAAAATAATGAAGATTGTTTTTCTGTAAAATGTTGCAGAAACCATAGGGTTAGAAAATTTAATGACCTGATTCAAATAAAAAGATTGCAGAAAGCTTTCAACTCTTATACAACCTTGAGCTTGGCTTTCCTGTTTTTTAATATATGATTGATCGATGCAAGAATAAATCCAATCGTTATCAAAATGATTCCCAACCACAATACATTAATGGCAGGGAATTGATAGGCCTTGAGTGTTACATACTGAAGAATCGAATTACTTTCTTTTACACCTAACTTGATGCCATCGGCCTCGGCTCCGGTAAAAGCTAATACCAGGCTTTGAGAAATAATGGTATCGGCTACAGGCCTTACTTCATTGCCGCTAAGAATTAATAGCGGCTCAGCACTGTACTGACTGCTGTCTTTTGCATACACTGTAATGTTTGCAGCAAAAACTGAATCAGTTGCTTTTGTTGGAATATTCTTTCTGCTGATTTGTCTGCCCAACCCTTCCAGTACAAGAAAACCCTGGCTGTAAAAAATGGTATCGCCTGGTTTTATTTTATGTTCTTTAAATGTGGCGGTGTCTTTATTTTTTGCAGGATTAGGTAATGAAGTGATATAAGTAAACACATCTTTATGAATATAGTGTTTACTATCAGGGTTGGCCATTAACTGTTCATTTCCTTTGTAATTCACAAAAGCATCAGGATACAATGTAAATCCTTCTTTTGAATTCTTGTATTGAAAATGAATTTTGAAATATTGTTTGGGATCAGACGGATGTGTTGAATCGCCTAAATAGGTAACCATGTATTTACCCATATCCGTAGCAACTCCTTTTACAAGTGTTAAGTTCTCTGCAGAATTTTCTTTGCTCTCTTCACCAAAGTTAACCATGATGCCACTGGTGTTCCAGCTCAACACTTCTTTCTTGGAGGAAGAAATTAAAATGCCCAGCAAGGTTAATCCAAAACCAAAGTGAGCAATAGATGCACCTGCCTTGATCATTTTTCCTTTAATGCCTGTAACAATATACATGGCATTGGCAACAGCTGAATAGACAGCAGCAAAAATGCCCATATGAATAGCAACTAAAAATCCAATCCCGTATTTACCATAATTGATATTCCCAAAAATGCTGATACAGGTTGCTATAGCTAAAGCAATGAGTGTTGGCAACCAGATGCTTTTAAGAAAAATAGTACTGCTGGTTTGTTTGTATTTCAAATACTGACCAATAGCAGTGAGTATTGCAATAACAAATGAAAACAATATCAATACTTTGTTATACGAATATTCTATATCCTGTGCCGGGGCATACTTTGTTCCGAAAATTTTATTGACTACTGGTAATGACGTTTTACCAATGATGAAGAGGGCTGAGATAAAAAATAACAATGATCCAACAAACAACCAGAACTCTCTTGAGCTGATGGCTTCTTCTTTAACAACAGTTGGAATTTGTTTATACCTCAATCCAAATAACACAAAAGCCGGTACTACAAAAACCAATAAGAACATCAACAATTGCGTATTCATCCCAAGGTCAGTAAAGGCATGTACACTGGTATCGCCCAAAATTCCGCTTCGTGTTAAAAAGGTAGAATAAATAATGAGCAGGAACTGAAGAATGAAAAATAAAAAGGTTGCTCTTAGTGAATGACCTGTGTGTTTATAAGCAATCAATGTATGAATACCACAGATGGCAACCAGCCATGGAACAAGAGAAGCGTTTTCTACAGGATCCCAAGCCCAGTAACCCCCAAAGGTTAAACTTTCATATGCCCATGCTG
>JANMOR010000474.1:0-2124 GCA_031369435.1 Chitinophagaceae bacterium | reverse complement strand
TGAATTAACCATTGCTGACACAATTACACCCTGGCAATGGGAAAATTATTTGCCATATAATTATCAGGGTAATTAATCATTGCTTCTTACCTTCCACTTACAAAATCAATCAACATGAGAACTTCTTTTCTTTCTTCTCTTTTTCTCCTTTTAACTCTTAGCCTGTCAGCTCAAAAAAAACCGATCGTTACAAAAGATGACCAGTTTAAAACACAGGCCACAACAGATATCCAGGCTCATTACGATCAATACAAAAACATGGCCCTGCAGATCTGGGATTATGCAGAAGTAGGTTACAAGGAAGTAAAGAGCAGTGCCCTCCTGCAAAAAACATTACAGGAAAATGGTTTTACTGTTGAAGCCGGTGTAGCAGGTATGCCAACAGCATTTGTAGCCACTTATGGTACCGGCAAACCTGTCATTGCCATCCTCGCTGAGTTTGATGCATTGCCCGGCTTATCACAAACCACAGCTCCTGAAAAAAATAGTGCAGGAAAAGATGCAGGTCATGCATGTGGTCATCATTTATTTGGTGTGGCTTCAGTAGCTTCAGGCATTGCCATTAAAAAATTGATCGAAGAAAAAAAGTTCACTGGTACTATTAAAGTATTTGGCTGCCCTGCAGAAGAAGGGGGCAGCGGTAAAGTATATTTAGTGAGAGCAGGTTTATTTAAAGATGTGGATGTAGCTATTCACTGGCATCCCGGCAATGATAATGGTATTACCATGACAAGTGCATTGTCAAACATCTCTGCTAAATTCCGTTTTCGTGGTATATCTGCACATGCAGCAGCTTCGCCTGAGCGTGGCCGTTCGTCGCTCGATGGTGTAGAAGCAATGGATAATATGGTGAACATGATGCGTGAACATATTCCGCAGGAAACAAGAATTCATTATGTCATCACCAATGGCGGCAAAGCGCCGAATGTGATTCCTGATTTTGCAGAAGTGTACTACTATGTGCGTCATCCGAAACGGGACCAGGTACAAAGTATTTTTAACCGTGTAGTGAATGCTGCCAATGGTGCGGCTTTAGGAACAGATACAAAAATGGAATATGAAATTATTGGCGGCACCCATGATCTGTTGTTGAATAAAACTTTGGCTGAGATCATGCAAAAGAATTTAGAAAAAACAGGAGGCATTCAATACACAGCTGCAGAAGTTGATTTTGGAAATAAAATTCAGGCAACGTTTGGATTTCCTGCACCGCCTGTTACCAATGCAGGTCTTATCAAACCATTGAAAATAGAAATGGATGCAGGAGGCGGAAGTACCGATGTAGGTGATGTAAGTTATGCTGTTCCAACAGTCGGTTTACGAACAGCAACCTGGGTGCCGGGTACAGCAGCGCATAGCTGGCAGGCTGTTGCTTGTGGTGGTACAGAAATTGGAACAAAGGGAATGATGGTTTCAGCTAAAACAATGGCTATGACAGCGATTGATCTGTTTCTTCATCCCGAGATAATTGAAAAAGCAACTGTTGAATTCAAACAAATGATAGGTAATTATCAATACAAAGCATTGCTGGGCGATCGTAAACCGGCGTTGAATTACAGGGATTGATCGCTTGTAAAATATTATTAGCGAAAGCCTTCACTTATGAAGGCTTTTGTTTTGCCAGCAGTTCGCAAGCAATTAATTTTGATTTAAATAAAACGGATGATTGAACAAGCAACACCTGCGGATGCCAGACAAATAGTACAACTGCTCAATAGTGCATACAGGGGCGAAAGTTCAAAGCAGGGCTGGACAACAGAAGCAGATTTAATTGCCGGTGAAAGAAGAACGGATGAAGCAAACCTTGTTGCAGTCATGAATCAACCCGGCAGTATTATATTAAAATATACTAACGATAGTGGGCAGATCATTGGAACAGTCAACCTGCAACAACATGGCAACCGGCTCTACCTGGGAATGTTTAGTGTTTCACCCCATCTGCAAGGTGGGGGCATTGGAAAAGAATTACTGAAATATTCAGAATTACATGCTAAAGTGGTGAATTGCAGTAGTATTTATATGTCAGTTATTTCTGTACGTTCTGAGTTGATTGATTGGTACAAACGACATGGTTATGTGGACACTGGCGAACGCAAACTCTTTGCAGAAGATGACTTAACTGGC
>JANMOR010000448.1:0-4401 GCA_031369435.1 Chitinophagaceae bacterium | reverse complement strand
GCAATATTGTGGGCGTAATTACAGCGCCTGATAAACCTGCGGGCCGTGGAATGGAAATGCAGCAAAGCGCTGTAAAAAAGTATGCGGCAGCAAATGATCTGCATGTGCTGCAACCCGAAAAATTAAAGGATCCTGAATTTTTATCAGCATTAAAATCTCTCAATGCCGATGTACAAATTGTAGTGGCTTTTAGAATGCTGCCCGAAGCAGTTTGGAAAATGCCGCCAATGGGCAGTATAAATCTTCATGGCAGTTTATTGCCACAATACCGTGGCGCTGCACCTATCAACTGGGCAGTGATCAATGGCGAAAAAAAAACAGGTGTTACTACTTTTAAACTGAAACATGAAATTGATACGGGAGATATTTTATTACAGGACTCGTTTCCCATTGCTGAAGATGATACAGCAGGTGAAGTGCATGATCATATGAAGGAAGTGGGAGCAAAATTATTGCTGAAGACGGTTGATGGTTTAATTAGTGGAACACTTGAGGAGAAGCCGCAATCGTCAATCATCAGTCGTCAATCGTCAGAAAACGACTCCGAAATTTCAAACACCCATTCACCACTCACCACTCAGCATTCAGCATTAAAACATGCTCCAAAGATTTTTACAGACACCTGCAAAATTGATTTCAGTAAAACTGTTGATGAAGTGCATAATTTGATTCGTGGGCTCTCACCTTTTCCCGGAGCTTATACAACGTTTAATGGAAAGATGATGAAGATCTACCGGTCGAAGAAAGAAGTTGTTGCGGGTCAGGCCGCTGCATACGGCCAGACTAATGGAGAGTATATGACAGATAGCAAAACAATTTTAAAATTCGTTTGCAGTAATGGATATATTCAAGTACTGGAACTGCAACTGGAAGGAAAAAAGAAAATGAAGATTGAAGATTTTTTGAGAGGGTACAGGAGCTAAGAGATTAAAAAAGTGAAAAAGAGACGTAAGCTGTTATACAAATAATTTAAATAAGAAACACAAAGGCGGCAACATTTTAAGCTACCGCCTTTCTCTTTTATCTTCTTTTTTCTTTTAATCTCTTAGCTCTTATTTCCCCCACACAATCTCTGCATTAAACTTCTCTGCGCTAATACCTAATTGTGCTGCGGCTGCATTACTGACCCTGAACATCAATCCACTGCCGGGGCTTGTTTCCTCCACTCCACCCAACACTTTTGCAAACACGGCTTTTCCGTTAGAAGGATTTTTGATCATGACAATAGTGCCTTTTTCAACATGATCCATCAGCACATAATATTTACCATCGCTCCAGCCACTGGTGCTTTTAAAAACAGAACCTGCACCACTATTCCCATTTACACGTTTGCCATTATTGGTTTGCCGGTTGAATTCATCTCTAAAAAAACCATTGCCGGAATAACTGACTGTTGATACTTCCATTTTCGGTTCTTCTTTTTTCACTTCCTGTTTGGGAGGATCCTGTTTTACAGGCTCTTCCTTTTTTATAACAACCGGTTCCTGTTTCTTTGGTTCTTCTTTTTTTACTTGCACCTTTGGTTCCTGTTTTACAAGCGTTGGTTCACTACGTACATTCATTCCCTGTACGGCCAATGGAGATAATGTTTTATCTACTTTCAAAAAACCAATAATCACTTTACTACCTAAAGTTACTGCATCACTGCTCAGATTATTCCATGATTTAACAGAAGCATTATCAGTTTTAAACAATTGGCTGATTTTTGTAACCGACTCCCCTTGCTTTACTACATGATAAACCGGAACAATTGTTTCATTTTCTTTTCTTGTACCGTTTTGCCAGAAATTGACTTCGTTCAATGGAATTTTTAATTGCTGACCAATACTAAGCGGGGATGTTAGTTCTAACCCATTGTAAGGAGCAAATACTCTTGGGCTCATATTATAAATCCGTCCGATACTGTAAAAATTTTCTTTTGGCCCAATGCTATGGCTTAAGAAGGGATTGTTGCTATTATCTAACTGCACCAGCAAGGGTGTGGTTTGTGTAAATGCACTGATGCTGATGAATAACACTATTGCAAACAAAGAGGCTCTTTTCATGGAAATTAATTTACGTTGCAAAGATGCAGAATTTAGAGTTAAAAAACATTTAAGGTATGTCCTGTTTCAAATTCCGTTTGTAAATCCTCTAAGACCATCCTTAAAAATTATTTTATTAACATTGCAGCCTATGAGTAAGACCCAACCAAAATATTATGTTGTGTGGAAAGGAAAAGAACCGGGTATTTATACCAGTTGGAACGAGTGTAAACTACAGGTAGAAGGCTTTACTGGTGCAGCTTACAAATCATTTCCTACCATGATGGAGGCCGAGCTTGCTTACAAAGAACATTTTGCCAAACACATTTACAAAAAAGATAAAGAAACTTCTGCTAAGGATTACAGTGCTGCTGGCAATCCCATTCATGATAGTATTGTTGTGGATGCAGCATGGAACAGTGTGCAGAAAGATATGGAGTACCAGGGTATTTTATATAAAACCAATACAAGGATCTTTCATACAGGTCCTTTGGCTAATGGCACCAACAATATTGGTGAATTCTTAGCCATTGTGCATGCTTTAGGCTATTGCAAAAAACATGATCTTGAAACCATGCCCATTTACAGCGACAGCCGCAATGCAATTGGTTGGGTAAAAGCAAAAAAATGCAAAACCAATCTTGAACAATCAGCAAAAACCCAACATATTTTTGATTTGATTCATCGTGCTGAAAACTGGCTGCAGGAAAATAAATATAAAAACAAAATCCTCAAATGGGAAACCAAAGTATGGGGCGAAAACCCTGCTGACTTTGGCAGAAAGTAATCGACTGTCTTCTTCAATTATATAACAGCCCTTGAACTTTCACAATCTTAAAATACTGGTAGAAAAATGATTTGTTGCCCATTCTGGCAAGGTTCTTGAAAATAATATATCATTATTCACCTAAAACAAAATTCTATGAACTTGAAATTCATTTTTTCGTGCATTGCAGCAGGTGCGGCTATTGGTATGTTGATGGCTCCCGGAAGTGGCACTGATACAAGGAAAAAAATCAGCAATTCAGTTGATGATTTGAAAGCCAGGTTAAACAGGGTTAAATCAAAAAGCGCAGAAGAACTGGAAGAATTGAAAGAAGTATTTCAACATGAAATTGGCGGCCTGAAAGAGGATTCACGCAGAAGGATATTGGAGATACTGGGTGCAACAAAGCTTGCAGGAAACAAAATAAGAGAACAAATAACTTTATAAATGCATGTCTCAGTTTAATAGAAAGGAGCCTCTTAAGGCTCCTTTCTGTTTCTATTTTTTTTGTGATTACCTTTCTGCCCGCAATCGTACCATTGTTTTATTATTACGACAATGGTTTATAACGAAAAACACATTTTTTACCGTAGGGTTAAACCATTTTTATGTGGATATTCAGAATCAATCGCCTGTTCAGAAACAGTTTACGGCTTATCAGTATCTTATTAATTATTTCAAGACACCTGTTAAAAAACTGGCTGTACGGAATCCGTCTTTTCAGACGAACCATTGATCCTAAAGGAAGAAAATTAACATCAAGAGCCGAACGTATCCGCTTAATGATTGAGGATTTGGGTCCCACCTTTGTGAAATTCGGGCAAATTATTGCAGACCGCCCCGATCTTGTTTCCGAACAACTACGTAATGAATTAAAAAAACTTCAAACATCTGCAAAGCCTTTCGACAATGATATTGCATTTATTATCATTGAAGAAGAACTGGGTGACCCGGTCCATGAAGTATTTGCAATGCTTGAACAAACACCCATTGCTTCAGCTTCCATAGCACAGGTGTACAGAGGCCGCTTACATAATGGTGAAGAAGTAGCGGTAAAAGTGCAACGTCCTCATATCAAACAAAAAATTTCTATTGACCTGGTGTTGATGAAAGTATTGGCGGAGCAGGTGGTGAAATCAAATCCTGAACTCGCCAGTTTTAATGTGATTGGTTTTGTTGAAGACTTTGGCGTCATCATTCAAAAAGAACTCGACTTTACCAATGAAGCAGCCAACATGCTGCGTTTTTCAGAAATGTTCAAACATGATGAACATTGTTATATTCCAAAAGTGTACAACCATTACAGTACACAAAAATTACTGGTAATGGAATATATTACCGGTATTGAACCGGATGCTAAAGAAGAATTGCTGGCAAGAGGTTTTGATACACGTCAAATTGCAGAGAACGGCACACATATTATTTTGAAAATGATTTTGCAGTATGGTTTTTTTCATGCCGATCCGCATGCAGGCAACCTGCTCATCAGGGAAAACAACCAGGTAGTTCTGCTCGATCATGGAATGACGGCCAGCCTGAAACCTGCACAAATACAGGCACTCATCAATTTTATGCTGGGCTTTGCCAGAAAGGATACGCATCGCATCACCA
>JANMOR010000336.1:0-2555 GCA_031369435.1 Chitinophagaceae bacterium | reverse complement strand
CAGGAAACAGATGTAATCAACATTACTACACCTGTTACCAAATGGAATTACCAGGTAACTGATGCAACAGAAATTCCGGCTGTATTAGCAAAAGCATTTTATATCGCAGGAAGCGGAAGACCCGGTCCTGTGTTGATTGATATTACGAAGAACGCACAGTTGCAAAAATTTGATTATGAAGGGTATAAAAAATGTGAGCATATCCGCAGCTATCGTCCTAAACCGATTGTACGCAAAAAATATATTGAAGAAGCTGCTAAATTGATCAATGAAGTAGAGCGTCCATTTGTAATTTTTGGACAAGGCGTCATTCTTGGAAAAGCAGAAAAAGAATTCAAAGCCTTTATTGAAAAAGCAGGTATTCCATCAGCATGGACAATCATGGGTATGAGTGCTATACCAACAGATCATCCGTTAGCTGTAGGAATGTTAGGCATGCATGGTAACTATGGCCCCAACTTATTAACGAATGAATGCGATGTATTGATTGCAATAGGGATGCGTTTTGATGATCGTGTAACAGGACGTTTAGATAAATATGCCAAGCAGGCAAAAGTGATTCATTTGGATATTGATCCTTCAGAGATTGACCAGAATGTAAAAACAACTGTTCCTGTTTGGGGCGACTGTAAAGAAACATTGCCACTGCTTACTGCATTGGTTGAAACAAAATTGTATCCAACATGGTTGCAGAAATTCCATGAATGCATGGAAAAAGAAAAAGCATTGTGCATTGAACCTGAAATGAATCCATCAGATGATGTATTGTCAATGGGTGAAGTGATTAAAGCATTGAATGAGTTAACTGGAGGCAACGCCATTATTGTAACCGATGTTGGTCAGCACCAGATGGTGGCCTGTCGTTATGCAAAAATGAATCAAACAAAAAGCAATATCACAAGTGGCGGATTAGGTACCATGGGTTATGCATTACCTGCAGCTATTGGTGCAGCGTACGGTGATCCTTCACGTACAACGGTTGCTATTATTGGTGATGGTGGTTTTCAAATGACCTTGCAGGAACTCGGAACCATCATGCAGTTTAAGCCGAATGTAAAAATTATGATTTTGAATAACCAGTTTTTGGGAATGGTGCGTCAATGGCAGCAACTGTTTCATGAAAAACGTTATTCGTTTGTTGATATTACAAGTCCTGATTTTGTACAGGTGGCAAAAGGATATTATATCGATGGGCAACGTGTAGATGACCGGGCTAAATTAAAAGATGCATTGAAAACTATGCTCGATCATAACGGAAGTTATTTACTTGAAGTAATGGTGGGAAAAGAAAACAATGTATTCCCGATGGTGCCGCAGGGTAAGGGGGTTGCAGAAGTTGTGCTGAGTAAAGATGAAATTTAATAACCCCGTCAGCCCTGCCCGACATTAGGCGGGGGTTGCAAACCCTGACGGCAGTTAAAGAAAATAGTAAAATGATTACTGAAGTAGCTGTTTTAAAAATACGACCCGGTCAATCTGCTGAATTTGAAGAATCTTTTATTGCGGCACAGCCAATAATAGAATCAATGAATGGATATATACAACATGAATTGCAGCAGTGCATAGAAGAGAAGGACAAATATTTACTGGTCGTTCGTTGGAAAACAATAGAAGATCATACAATAGGATTCAGACAAAGCGAAGGATACAGGGAATGGAAAAAATTATTAAATCATTTTTATGATCCATTCCCAATAGTTGAACATTATAAACGAATATTTTAAATGTTTTTATGGTAAAGCAGGAATATACAATAACAGTTTATACAGAAAACCAGATTGGTTTATTGAATCGTATTGCGATCATCTTCTCCCGAAGAAAAATCAATATTGAAAGTTTGAACACATCGCCAAGTGAAGTGGACAGTGTACATCGTTTTACGATTGTGATTCATGAAACGGAAGAAGTGGTGCGTAAACTATGCCGTCAAATTGAAAAACAGGTAGAAGTATTAAAAGCTTATTATAATACAAACGATGAAATTGTATGGCAAGAACTGGCCATGTACAAAGTGCCAACGGATGTGATTGCAGAACAGGTAAAAGTAGAACGGTTGTTAAGTCAGCACGGCGCAAAAGCAGTTGTGATCCGAAAGGATTACACCGTGTTTGAAGTGGCCGGTCAACGTGAAGAAACCGACAACTTTATAAAAGTATTAGAACCATTTGGTTTGATTGAATTTGTTCGCAGTGCAAGAATTGCAATCATTAAAAACAGCGACGGGTTTCATAAAAAACTAAAAGAATTTGAACACAGGGAGCCAAGTGAAGAAGTAATTGAAAACGAATTCCTGGATAAGAATGAAGAGGTGTTTAGTATGTAGGCCCCCTCTAACTCCCCCAAAGGAGGAGAACTACAACCGCACTCAGCTAACTTATTTGATGTAGTTCAAATTAATTAGAGTGGTTGATATGTGCTGGAAAAAGAGATTAAGAAGAAATGGAAGAACAAAAGTTTAATAGAAATAAGAAGAACTGCTCTTTCTCCTTTGGGGAAAGAGATGGAGAAAGGGGCTTTGGATAATCCGCCTTCGCTAATTTATCCAACGAAGCTTT
>JANMOR010000331.1:0-4150 GCA_031369435.1 Chitinophagaceae bacterium | reverse complement strand
AATGTATTTACACCTAACGGCGATGGCAGAAATGATTTCTTTAAAATACTGAATGCTTTTAATTTGAAAGAATATTCACTTTCAATTTATAACAGGTGGGGGCAATTGGTATTTTCAACCGGTGATTTCAGAATGGGATGGGATGGCAAATTGAAAGACCAACCCCAGGACCCGGGCACATTTGTTTACAACTGCAAGTATAAAAAAGATACCACCGAAGTTGTTACCAAGGGTAGCTTCATCTTAATCAGGTAAAATAAAATTCTTATAAAAAAGAAAAAGGCACAACCACGAGGTTGTGCCTTTTGATTATAAATCATGTTTACATGTTATCTTAAATCAACAACTTCCACACCGGGATATTTTTTCTTATCAAAAACAAATTGTGTGTCATTTACAGTTGCATTTCCATTTAATGAAGAAACTGTATAGGTATATTTATTCCCGCTTTTCTCCAATACTTTGGTGCTGTAAATTGCCTGTGTTTTTTTATCCACCCAAATCAATACTTTGAAGAATGATTTAGTTTTATCAAAAGGAGTCAGTTCAATTTCCTGTAACACTTTTCCTGCTTCCTTTTTTTCACCATTCAATTTGTACAGGTAATCTTTATCATAAAAATTAGTAAATAATTTTTGAGGTGTGATTGTATTTTGTGAAGGATCAAACTTTGAAATGGTTACTTCATTTGAACCTTTATCGTAGGTCCAGATATTAGTGCCATCACAAAAAATATCCTGACCACCTGTAATGCTTACTCTATACTTATTGCCCTTTGTAAACAACGAGCCTTTTTTGATACCGAGCATTTTACCTTTTCCATCTTCATTTTTAAAAGAGAAAATTGCCTGAACCGCTTTGAAAGATTTAAACTTAGCGCTCACCGCATCCAGAATTTTTTTCGCAGCGGGGTCGCTTTGCCCCATATTTTTGGGTTGAGCGTTACTAACTAAGGCAAACATTAATACAAAACAGAGGGATATAATTGTCTTCATTCTATTGTTTTCTTTATATAGACAAAATTGAGGCCGTAAAGATAGGCAGAAGCCTTATTCAATCGTTCTGCAGAAAGCATTATCCAAATTTTAACAGCTTATCCAAGCATTTGTAAATGCTGATCCAGATCTGCTTCTGATTTTATTAACACATCCCTTGCTTTACTTCCCTGGCTTCCACCAACAATTCCTGCAGCTTCCAGTTGATCCATCAAACGGCCTGCACGATTGTATCCCAGCTTCATTCTTCTTTGCAGCAGAGAAGTAGAACCAACCTGGTTTTGTACGATTAACCTCGCAGCATCATTAAATAAAGGATCTCTGTCAGATAGATCAAAATCCCTGCCTTCCAGTTCTTTTTCATCAACATACTCAGGTAATAAAAACGGTTGCGGATAACCTCTTTGTTTGCTGATGAACGAAACAATATCATCCACTTCGGGTGTATCAACAAATGCACATTGTAATCGGGTTAGTTCTCCATTATAACTGATGAGCATATCGCCTTTTCCAATCAATTGTTCAGCACCACCAGTGTCAAGGATTGTACGGCTGTCAACTTTTGATGATACTTTAAACGCTATTCTTGCAGGGAAGTTGGCTTTAATGGTACCTGTGATAATATTCACCGACGGACGCTGAGTTGCAATGATGAGATGAATACCTACTGCCCTTGCCAATTGTGCCAAACGTGCAATTGGCATTTCAACTTCTTTGCCTGCTGTCATAATCAAATCAGCAAACTCATCAATCACCAACACAATAAATGGAAGGTATTGATGACCTTTCAAAGGGCTTAACTTTCGCCCTACAAATTTTTCATTGTATTCACGGATGTTACGGCAACCGGCTTCCTTCAACAGATCATAACGGTTATCCATTTCAATACACAATGCATTGAGTGTATGAATCACCTTCTTGGTATCGGTGATGATGGATTCTTCTTCACCAGGCAGTTTTGCCAAAAAATGATTTTCGATATGACGGTATAAACTCAATTCAACTTTTTTAGGATCGACCAAAACCAATTTGAGTTGCGATGGATGTTTCTTATATAATAACGAAACAAGAATTGCATTTAACCCTACCGATTTACCCTGTCCTGTTGCACCAGCCATTAACAGGTGAGGCATGGTGGTTAAATCAACAATAAAATTTTCATTGTCAATTTTTTTACCAATCGCAATCGGTAAACCGAAATTATTGTGTTGAAATTTTTCTGATGATAACAGTGTCTTCATACTCACCACGGTCTTCTTAACATTCGGCACTTCAATACCAATTGTTCCTTTTCCGGGGATGGGGGCAATGATGCGGATACCCAATGCTGCAAGACTTAACGCAATATCATCTTCAAGATTTTTGATTCTTGAAATACGAACACCTGCTGCCGGTACAATTTCATACAAGGTTACCGTAGGACCAACAGTTGCAAATATTTTTTGAATTTCAATATCGTAGTTACGAAGCGTGTTGATGATCTGGTTCTTATAATTTTCCAGCTCCCCTGCATCCTGGATAATTTTTTCACTGCCGTGATTTTCCAATAAATTAAGTGAAGGAAATTTATAATCTTTCAGATCAAGGAATGGATCATAAGGAGGCAGGTTTTCTACAACCTTTTTTTCAGTTACTGTTTCACTACTTAAATCTTCGTCAGCATTTTTTATTTCCAATGCAAGGTCAATGGCCGCTTCATCTTTAACTGTCCTTTTTGGTTTTTCAGCAACAGGAATACTCATCTCAATCAAAGGCTCTGTATAATTCGGATCAGGTACCAGTGTATCATCAAATGGCTTTTGATGATTGAGTGGCAATTCTTCTTTTTCAGAAAAACTAAAATCATGGAGTGGATTTTTTTTCTCCTCCACTTCAGAGGGAATCAGAAATCCGGCTTCCTTTTTCATTTGATTGAAAGATGAATTGGGATCAGGTGGAAAAATAGTAACTGGTGAAATACCTTCTTCATTAAACTGATCATTTACTAAAGCCTCTTTTGCTTTTTTAGAGGGTAACTTAAACACCGGGTTGAAACGCCAGATAAAATAGGAAAGAACAGATAGCAACAAAATTATAGCTGTGCCTGTTCTTCCCGCAAAACCAGTTAACCACGCCGATGCATAATTACCAAAAGCACCACCCCAGGGAAAGCCCTGCTGCTGCATGAAAAAAGAAAAAAACACCGGCAACACCAATAAGCCAACTAATACATACTTAATGTTACGGGCAACCGAAAAGTGCTTTTTACCAAACAATAAATTAATGCCTGCAATAAAAAAGAAAGTGCAAACAAGATAAGATGCCACGCCAAACCCATTGTAAAAAAACAGGTGTGATACCCATGCTCCAAAACGACCGAGCAGGTTTTGTACCTGCATACCATCCTGTACTAAAACACGCCAGGAATGGCGAAGTACTTTATCCTGGTCTTCCTTCCAGGTAAACAAATATGAACTGAAGGAGATCAATAAAACAACCGAAATAAGCAGAAGAGTAATACCGGTTATTTTATGTGTACGGTCGTCTTTAATTAATTCCTTTACCGACAGTTTTTCCTCAACATCCTGTTTCATTTGTGAGGGGTTTTCCTTCTTTTTCTTTTCTTTTATGCGCTTTTCGGCCATAAGCCAAAGATAAAGAATGCAATCATCCCAACCGCAGAGAAAAGACTATTATGGAAAGCTGAAATGTTTTATCTTAATCGCCGAACTGACGCTTTATGAAAAAAGGCTACCTGCTTACCTTCCTGTTTTTTTTGAGTTTCTTCAGTGCAAAAGCACATGAGGATACCATGCTTTCTGTTATCCGAACAGCCAAAGTTGAGAACCTGCACTTTCTGCCGGAAAACATGCATGTTTTTATTGACACCAATAACAATACCCCTCTGCAGGAAATTCGTGGTATCATGTTTCTTCACTTGAATGAAGAACCAAAGAAAAAAGTTTCAAAAAGTTTGATGGTTGATTCAAGGGTTTATCTATTATTCTGGATAGAAAATAATGAACGGATACAACGTTCTTTTTTTATTACACCTGGGATTTATTCTACTGAAACCATCCTGTATACCAGGGATTCTATTACCAATAAATGGATTGAAATCGTCAATACTTGTTATAATTTCAGGCTCGAGGCCTGTATATTCAACAACCATATCG
>JANMOR010000296.1:0-1844 GCA_031369435.1 Chitinophagaceae bacterium | reverse complement strand
CATAACTCAATAAAACTTTTATTGAACGGAGAAGAAAAATTTCCCGAACTGATACAGGCATTGCAGGAAGCGAAGCATCATATTCATATGGAGTATTATATCTATGAACAGGATGAAATTGGCAAAACGATCATTGAGTTATTGATCAAAAAAGCAAAAGAAGGTGTACAGGTAAGATTTATATATGATGATTTTGGAAGTCCCAGTATTAAAAAGAAAATTGAAAAGCGCATGCAGGATGCGGGGATAGAAATTTATCCCTTTCATAAAGTTCATTTTTATTTGCTGGCCAACAGGATCAATTACCGCAATCACCGCAAGATTGTAGTTATTGACGGACAAACAGGTTTTACAGGCGGCATTAATGTGAGTGATAAATATATCAACAACAAAAAAGGCAAATTATTCTGGCGTGATACACATCTTCGTATTGACGGTCCTGGCGTATATTATCTTCAATATCTTTTTTTGGCTGATTGGAATTTCTGTTGCGGGGCAGGCATGAAACCGGAAGAAATATATTTCGGGCAGAATCCAAAACTTAAAGGAGATACGCTTGTGCAGGTTGTAGGAAGCGGGCCTGATTCAATACAACCCCAGGTTTTATTTTCCATCCTGCAGGCTATTTATTTGGCTAAAGAAGAAATATTAATTGCAACACCTTATTTAATTCCCGGCGATAATATTATTGATGCACTCAGGATAGCAGCCTCCAGCGGATTGTCAGTGAAATTACTGGTACCGGGCATCAGCGATTCAAGATTAGTAAATGCAGCTTCTAAAGCCAACTATAATGATTTGTTACAGGCAGGTGTGGAAATATATCTGTATCAGAAAGGTTTTATTCATGCAAAGACACTGGTAACCGATGGCAAACTCTCCATGATAGGAACTGCCAATATGGATTACAGAAGTTTTGAATTAAATTTTGAAGTAAATGCCATCATCTATGATAAACCTTTTGCCAAACAAATGCGGGATGTATTTTTTGATGATTTGAAACAGGCAAAAAAATTGGATGCTAAAGAATGGTATAAACGTCCCTTTTATTTTAAGTTATCTGAAAGAATCGCCAGGTTGTTTTCGCCTTGCTTATGATGAATTAATAACTATGCAGATAACTGCAGATCGATATTATATTGTAACATCTAAGAACAAACAATGAAACTATTAGCAATAAAAGAAAAATTGGAAGACAATGAAGCATTTGGAACTGATCCCGTGTGTGCAGAAATACTTCCAATGACCATTAATTTTTATAAACGAGTTGGATTCGTTCAACCATGGATTGGATATTTTGCAGAACTAAATGGAAATATTGTTGGCAGTGCAGGTTTCAAAGGACAACCAATCAATGGTACTGTAGAAATTGCGTATGGCATATTTGAACAATACCGGCAACAGGGAATGGGTATTGAAATATGTAATCAACTTGTTCAATTATCATTATCAACTGATCCTGCAATTAGAATCACTGCAAGAACATTACCTGAAGAAAATTTTTCAACAAGCATCCTTAAAAAAAATAATTTCATATTGATGGGTGTGGTTAATGATCCTGATGATGGAGATGTTTGGGAGTGGCTTTATCAAAAAAAATAAAACGATTGAATAAGAGAAATACACACCAGAAGATTGAAGAATGTGTTTTCATTCTGCTCTTATTTGGTATCTTTTATAAAAGATGCTGGAATTAGCTTGCTTTCTGTTTTTTTCCTCTCTAATTTACTCAAGCTATTTAAATTCCAACTCCCCGACCTGCATAGTCAAGTTTTTTAACTACTAAAACGATACATTATGTCTATTAAAACAAGTTCGGCTTGGTTTAAATCCAATGCTGTATT
>JANMOR010000111.1:0-3619 GCA_031369435.1 Chitinophagaceae bacterium | reverse complement strand
GGGATGATAATTATGTGCTCCGTATTTTTCTTCGAGATTGATATAGTGTTGGGCATTTGCTGAAATGGAAATGGTTGTATGCATAAAAAAAATAAAAATGTAAAATGAAAAAGTAAAGAGTAATGAATTGATTCCTCCCTTTGGGGAGGTTAGAATGGACTTATCCTCGATGATTGAGAAGATCAAGATTCAGCTGGAGAATATGTATTGCCTTTTGCATGAGAGCTCAAAAATACTTCCTTACTTTGAAATAATAAAATGGATGTTTTTATGAGTTATACAGTACCTGCACAAACCCGCATTGGTCATGTGCATTTAAAAGTGTCAGATTTAGAACGTTCCCTATCGTTTTACCGTGATTTGCTGGGGTTTGAAGTAATGCAGCAATATGGCTCGCAGGCTGTTTTTATTTCAGCAGGTGGTTATCATCATCATATCGGGTTAAATACCTGGCACAGTAAGGGAGCAGGGCCGGCACCGATCAACTCGCCGGGTTTGTATCACACAGCTATTTTATACCCAACAAGGAAAGACCTGGCCATTATTCTGAAACGTTTAATTGATGCAAAATATCCATTAACGGGGGCTTCAGATCATGGGGTAAGTGAAGCTATTTATCTGGATGACCCTGATCGTAACGGGGTGGAATTGTATTGGGATAAACCAAAGGAATCCTGGCCAGTGGATGTAAATGGTAAGTTGCAGATGGTGAGTGATGCGTTGGATTTGAATGGGTTATTGCAATTGGCTGAGAATTAAATGAGCTTGTAGAAATAAGCAGGAGGGAATGAAAGTACAAGCGCAATGTCTTTGTTGAAAATCCCATATACAGTGCTGCCGCTCCCTGTCATGCTTGCATAAACCGCTCCTGCATCATACAATTGTTGTTTGATGGTTGCAATCTCATGGTGCTGCTTACAAACAGGTTCTTCAAACTCATTGATGAGTTCATCTTTCCATGTGGAAACAGGTTGTTGAATAATTGTTTGAAGGTTAACCCTCGCCTTTCGGTCGGCCCACGCCTCGTGGTTTGACCGGATCATGAGCTGAGCAAATGCCCAACCTGTATTAATATGAATCCCCGGATTTACAATTGCAAATTGATAGGCTGATAAATCCAGTTCAACAGTTTCAAGTAACTCACCTCTGCCTGTTGCATAGCATGGTTTATTCATAATAAAGAACGGGCAATCACTTCCCAACTGTAAAGCATAATCAATCAACTGTTGCGTAGTTAAACCCAGTTGAAATTTTTCATTCAACAGTTTTAAGGTAAAAGCCCCATCACTGCTGCCACCACCTAAACCAGCTCCCATAGGAATGCTTTTGTGTAAGTGCATTTGAATCGATGGGAGGGAAGGGAAATCTTGTTTTAAAAGATGGTATGCTTTGATGCAAAGGTTGTTTTGAACATCAGCTTCAATGGGCAAACCGGTTGAAAGATACTGCACATCGTTATCTCGACTCCGCTCGATAACTTCATCAGACCCTTCGACTCCGCTCTGGGTCTTTATCACTTCTAATGCATCTCTTATTGCAATTGGATAAAAAATTGTTTCCAGATCATGAAACCCATCTTCCCTTTTGTTGAGAATATGTAAGCCGAGATTGATTTTACAATTGGGGAAACAAATCATGAATAGATCGTTGTATAATTGATAGTGGAAAATTAGTTGAATGGACGCTGAATGATCAATTATCCATGAACCAATGATCAATTATTTCTTGCGGTTACTTAATTCATCCCTAATGGCTATGGCCCGTATATAATCTTCCTGTTCCAGTACTTCGTTCAGCAGTACATGTAACTCCTCAGTGGTTAATGATTTCAGATCGGCATTGCCTTCGTTACCACCGGTAACGGTAACTTCTTCTTTTGTTTTTTTCTCTTCATCATCTTCCATGAGGATGCCGGCACTTTCGAGAATATGTTCATAGGTATAAATAGGACAACCAAAACGAACAGCCAATGCAAGGGCATCGCTGGTACGGCTGTCAATTTCAACCGTATCATTATCTGATGAACATAATAATTTGGAGTAGAAAATCCCTTCCTGCAGATCGTTGATCACTATTTCATGCAGGTCAACATTGAAAGCAAGCATGAAATTTTTCATGAGATCATGTGTTAATGGCCGGCTGGGTTGCATACGCTCCAGTGCTACAGCAATAGCCTGTGCTTCAAAACCACCAATCACAATTGGTAAACGACGCAGGCCATTAATTTCACCCAGCACTACCGCATAACTATGTGTTTGCGTAATGCTGTGGGAGAGTGCTACTATTTCCAGTTCTATCTTTTTCATAACCCGTCGGCAAATTTAAGGGCTTTGGATTGAATAATAGAAGCCGATAGCATATAAAAGCCGATAGTCTTTAGCCGATAATAATTAGTCCCTGCTAACAACTTTCAACTAAAGACTATCCACTAAGAACTATGGGCTCAACTAAGCTACACCTTTAAGTTTCTTTACTTCAGCAATCATCTTTGGTAAAACTTCAAATGCATCACCCACAATTCCATAATCTGCAGCCTTAAAGAAAGGTGCTTCGGGATCTTTATTGATGACAACAATTACCTTACTGCGGTTAACACCAGCTAAATGCTGAATAGCTCCGCTGATACCAACGGCAATGTATAAGTTGGGAGCAATTGAACCACCTGTTTGTCCTACGTGTTCATGATGCGGACGCCAATGTGCATCAGCAACCGGGCGACTGCAGGCTGTTGCAGCACCAATTAATTTTGCCAGTTCTTCAATCATCCCCCAGTTTTCAGGTCCTTTTAATCCACGGCCACCACTCACTACAAGTTCGGCTTCGCTTAAAGGAACTTCACCAATTACTTTATTGGTTGCCGTTACTTTTATTTTTGATGCGTCAACTGAAATGTTGGCATCTACAACTTCCGCAGTTCCTTCACCGGCAATTGTTTGGAAAGAGTTGGGACTGATCGATAGAATTTTTACTGCAGTATTAATTGCGACATGTGCAAATGCTTTTCCGCTGTATACTGCTTTTTTTACCACGAATCCATTACTTGAATCAGGTAAACCAACAGCACCTGTTACCAAACCAGCTTTGAGCCGTACACTCAAACGTGGAGCAACTGCTTTACCGGTTAAGTTGTGTGATAATACAATCATTGTTGCAGCATTTGCAGTGGCGATATCAGCAATTGCTTTTGCATACAGTTGTGCATCTACATGATTGAAAGTATCATTTGCTGCATGATGAATTTTAGTTACACCATATTTTCCAAGTGCAGCTATATCATCAGCCACTGATCCAAGTAATACAGCTTCTGCACCTGTTCCAAGTTGTTTGGCTAATTGTGCACCATAGGTTAATGCTTCAAAAGAAGATTTTTTTACATGACCATCAGCAGCATCGATGAAAATTAAAACGCTCATATAATTTGAAAATTTGACGATTTGAAAATTTGAAGATGAGAGAATGATTAATTTTTATATTCTTAAATTACTTTGGCTTCTTCATGTAGTAAACGTACAAGCTCACCTGCATTTTCAGGATCAATTAATTTAACACCTGATTTTGCAGGCGGTAATTCAAATGATGAAAGAGAAGTGAATGAATCAACAGCAACGGCATCCACTAC
>JANMOR010000247.1:0-8593 GCA_031369435.1 Chitinophagaceae bacterium | reverse complement strand
TTTTACTTGCGTAATTCATACTTGTAATTTAAATCAATTAGACTTTTTCTTTTTTTGAAAACTGTATAGAAAAAAATATTTTATAAAAAAGAGAAAGTGTAGCACTTTCTCTTTTACTACTGATCGTTGCTTATTAATTATTTTTGCACTTTTACATCCACTTCAATGAATGTGCCGTTGGCAGCCGACTCCCTGTTAAGATAACGTACAAGGATCACTCCATATTTACCGGCAGCTGTTCTAAAACCAATGACACTGTTACTTGTAGATCCTGTTGGTGTTGTTGACAACAAGGTAACCTTACTGGAAGTACCTGATGTCATATTGTTTTTAATTAAGGTATTAATTGCACCGCTGGAAGTAATGCCAGTTACAAAATTTACAGAGGTAGCCATTTTTTTGAAAACTGTTGCATTCTTTGCCCATGCACTTATATCATAAAACCCAAGTTGAGTTTGCGCTGTATTTAAAGCATAGATCGTATGCTTGTTTGCAGTTGTTGTATCGTAATAATAGCCAAAGTCAATGGTGCCGGAATTTACACCGCCATCGCTGTAGCTAAATGTTTTGCCTGTAACTGATGAAAAGTAGCACTTGTTTGTTTTATTTACAGAGTCAGGCACTGCTAAAATTCTGTACGACCAAAAATCAAAATCGGGTTTCACTGTTACTTTAATCTGTTTGCCGCCATCTCCCATATATATGGCCCTGGCATTTCTTGCCAGAACCCTGTAGGTATATTCACCAGCTACACTATCTACCCTGTAACCTTTAATACCTGAGAAACTTTTTTTATTTGCAGTATTAATTAACTGGAAGGTATCAATCCTTACACCGTTTTTTTGTATTTCTATATAAGACATATCATCCGGAGAAGAAATGGTGAAGTTGAGGTACATACTGTCTTTAGGATTTAATTCAACATTTCCACTTACGTCTTTGGGAGATACTTGTTTATAATCCACAGTTACATAAAATGTATCAATGGGGTCTGTTTTTTTTTCGCATGCCGTCAGTAACAAACATGTTGCAAAAATTCCTGTAAAATATTTTTTCATTATCATAATAATTTAGAATTAAAAACTATTGCAATGGATCAAATGTGCCATTTATCCAACCGATTGTTTGCTCTATAAAAAAATTCTGGGTGAAAAAATTCGGCAATGGATAGAAATAATATTTGCTCGGAACACTTACCACATTCGATCCTTCAATAGTAGCCACTGCGCCGGGAGTCGTAAACACTGTTGTATAAGAAGCAAGGTTATTGATGTTGATCGTATCTCTTGGTCTTTGACCTTGTGCATTCGGAACATCAATATAGATTCTACCTGCTACAGGACCAGTACCAGGAACAGGTCCTGATACATATGGCAGCTTTACTGCAAGTTTATAAGATAACCTGGCAGATAAAAGCTGCAGGTTTCTGGTTCTTCTTAAATCGTTATAACGTTTGCCTTCCATTGCAAATTCAACCTGGCGTTCATTCAAAATAAGACTCCGCATAGATGCCATATCTGTTGCAACATTTAATCCATAATCATAGGCACCTGCTACAATACCTGCTCTTTGCCTGATTAATCTTACGGCATCTTTGGCTTCACTCATACGTCCTGTTTCATTGGCGCATTCTGCGAGGTTAAGAATAACTTCTGCAAAACGCATTTCTATCCAGTCCATACCATTTCCACCACCTGAACCGGAAGCGTAAGCTGCTTGTGTAGGTGTAAGTGTTGTATTACAAAATCGTCTGTTGTAAAAACCAGTAATTATAGAGCCTGCAGTTTCATCAATTACACCATTATATTGCCATTGTCGGCGTGTTGCTTTACCGCTTAAGGCCCATAAAACTCCATTGTATGCAATTGTTGCATCAAATCTTGGATCACGGTTTTGCCAATATTGAATAGCGTTGTATCCGGAAGCAGCATCAGTAACAGGTAACCCATTACTCATTGTATAAGACTGAACCAGGTTCCAGGTTGGCTGGAATGATCCACTGGCTCCGGGTGCTTCTGAAATGGGCCTGGTAATGGCTTCAATATTTGTACCCCAGTCTCTTGTGGTCGTGTATTTTCTTACAATCAACACTTCTTTATGATCTTCTGTTAAGAAGATATCTGAATATTTAGCGATAAGTATATAACCATCTGTAACGCATTGCTGATATGCTGCTTTATTTGCCAGATATGCATCTTCCCAACGGCTGTTGATATTGCCGGGATTGAATTGCGGGCTGGCCCAATACATCAACACTTTTCCTTTTACCGCTAATGCTGCACCTCTTGTTACACGACCAGCTTCTGATGTTGCCCAACTTGCCGGTAAATTTGCTGCTGCAGAATCCAGGTCTTTTACAATAGCTGCAATACATTCACTGGTTTTAGAACGTGGAACAGCAGGTACACCTTCATTGCTTAATTGCTGTACATTCATTACCAGCGGTACACCACCATAAAGACTCACCATTCTGAAATACACATAAGCACGCAGAAAGTAGAACTGCCCTTTCAACACTTTCTTTGTTGCAGCAGATAGAGTAGTACTTGTATCAATTCCTTCTAATGCAAGATTACATCTCCTCGCATCGAAATATCTGTTTGCAGTAACGTTATTACTTGCTGTTCCTATATCTGTAACAGAATTTTCCACCAGTGTGCCATATAAAAATGCTGTATTACCACCATTCATTTCATCGGATGTAATATGAATATTTCCTGGTGCGGTTCCGGGTGCCGGCCATTGTGGAATAATAAGACCGTAAGTTCTGTTTAAATATAATGCAATGGCTCCTTCATCATTCCAGATCCTTGAATCAATACCCTGCGGATCTTTAATATCAAAAAACTCCGAATTCTTTTTACAGGACGTTAAAGAGACAAACAATAACAAGATTGCTGCTATTATTAAGGAACCTGTATATTTTATTTGCTTCATAATTTTCTATTTTGTTGTTTTAAGATTCAACATTATAAGGTTACATTAACACCCAATGAAATAGTTCTGAGTGTAGGATAGTTTGCAAAATTAGATGTGTATGGATCTTTATATTTTAATGGATTGATGAGACTAAAGAGGTTTGTACCTGTTATCATAATTCTCAGATCTGGAATCTTTAGTTTAGCAGAAATCCGCTTTGGCATTTGGTATGATAATACTGCATTATTAATGCGGCTTTGTGTTGCATTAACAACCCAGAATGTAGAGTGTTCTCTTGCCAATGGAGCATCAGCTCTTGGGAATTTACCATTTGGATTCTCTGGAGTCCAATGATCGGCCCAAAAAGCCGGAGCATTTTGTGTAGTAGTTGGAACTTTTCTTGCCTCACCATCATACGCTACTTTACCACCTATACGAAGGTTCATGTTCATCTGCAGTTTAAATTCTTTATAGGTTGCGCCTAATGTAATACCAAACGAAGCAACCGGACTTGTTTTGTCGTACATAGTTGTGATATCCAAATCATTAATTTGTCCATCACCGTTGATGTCTTCAAAATTCATAAAACCAACCTGTGGTTTTTGGCCTCCTATCAGGTAGTTTGGATTTTTTGCAAGGATAGCATCTACTTCAGATTGTGTGCGCAAAATACCTTTTGATATATAGCCGATGTTAGTGCTGTTATACCTGCGGGGATCTCTTCCTATTCCAATACCTAACTGGTCGGGGCCAAATGTTCCCAGTAATGCTTCGTTATAAAATACCTGCAGTAGTTGACTGTTGCTCCAACCAAAGTTTACATCTGCAGTAAAGCCCCAATTTTTTGCAAATCTTGCACGGTATCCAACTGAGAATTCGGAACCCCAGCTAATTGAACGACCATAGTTTACAACCGGCGGCGGGATACCTGCTGTTGGAGGAAATACACTTGCTGAATAAGTATCATATCCATCATATGTATAACGATGATAAAAATCTGCGGTAAAATTGATCTTATTATCCCAAACAGTTGCATCAATACCTACGTTGAGGGATCTTGCTTTCTCCCATGTAATATCAGGATTGGGATAGATGTTCGGATCCAAACCACCTGTAACTGCATTCCCAATTACTACACCTGTGGTTTGTGTAAATCTTGATTCCCAAAGACGGTTACCTACCCTGTCTTCACCCACTATACCATAATTGGCACGTAACTTCAATGAGTTTACAATCATTACATCTTTAAAAAAGTTTTCATCACTGATCTTCCAGCCTACACCCACAGTTGGGAAAAAGCCCCATCTCTTGGAAGGTAAAAAGTTTACTGATGCATCAGCCCGGCCAATGAATTCTAAAAAATACCTGCTCTTAAATGAATAGTTCGCCCGGGTAAGATATGAACGCTTTGAACTTTTAAAGAACTGAGGGTTACGCAACGCATCCTGAATACTTCCTAATGTGGAAGGATCGTTATTGAATGCCCAGAATTCATCAACACCTGCAACGATCTGACCTGTTTTCGATAACAGGTAATTTTTACTTTCTGCTTCGCCCTGATCGAACCCAACCATTACATCTACATCATGCTCTCCAAATTTACGACCATAAGAAAGCGTGGTAATAAATTGATAGTTCTTTGAAGTTGTGATGCCTTCCTCAATCTGATCAGTTTGACTGGTAACTCTTCTTGTTGGTGTAGCAGCAAGTTGATCAGACAAGAGCAATCCATTTTGACCTCTTGCCTGAAAGAGATAAACCAGGTAAGTTGGATAATATCCTAAAGAATTATTTGTACGATTATTATTTCCGTATTGTACTCTTGCTGCAAGCCCTTTAACAAATTTCGGTTTCCACTCTAATGATGCATTTACAGAAAGACCTTGTGACTTGGCATCTCTGTACGTTCCTGAATTATGTGTTCCCAACATACTCCAGGGATTAGCAGTTTGGTTATTAGGAGCTGCATTACCGCCAAAACCTACAGGCAAGCCATTAATTTGAACAGGAATCCATTTGGGGGTAAGATATAATGCTCTCATCGTTGCATCATCTGTTTCACTGTTGGCATTCTTCCAGTTGTTGCTTCTTTCCCTGTTAAAGTCAGAAGCAAAGTTTATCTGTGCACTAAGACCATCCACAATTGTGGCATTCATACCTGTACGGAAACTGTATTTATTATTCTGTGTTATACCAAAGTTGCCAGTTTCATTATAATAACTGCCGCCGGCAAATAAAGTAACCTTATCTGTACCGCCCGACACATTAATGGTATGACGTTGTACTTTTCCATTTTTCCAAAAATAATCATGCCATGACTTATCGGGCATGTTTTTTAGCGAGTCTAAATCTGCTTTCGAAAAGCGTTGAGTAAGTGGAGCGCCTGTAAGCTCATATCCGTCATTCAGAAATTTTGCATGTTCATAGGCAGTAAGCGTTTTATTTTTAACAGCTTCTGTTGATACACCAAAATAACCTGAATAGGAAATTCTTGGCTTACCAGCTTTTCCTTTTTTTGTTGTAATCAATACCACCCCCTTTGCACCCGCTGCACCATATATAGCAGCAGAAGCATCTTTGAGGAAAGTAATATCTTCAATCTGGCTGGCATCAATATTTTCCATCCAGTCGGCATTTGGAGATTGTGACCACTGCGTAGGGTTTGAAATGATACCATCAATTACAATCAATGGTTGACTGGTTACACCAGTAGGAGCTCCCGGGAAAATACTTGAGTTACGAATATTAATAGTTGTAGTAGAACCTGGTTTACCAGAACTGAAATTAATACCTACACCCGGAATACGATTGACCAATGCCGATTGAATATTTGCCACCGGTAAGTCTTCAATATCTGAAGCTTTAATAGTTGCAACTGAACCTTGCACATTTACTCTTTTTTTAGTTCCGTAACCAACTACAACAACTTCTTCCATTTGACCCGTGTTCTTATTCATTGGAATACTGATAGCGCCTGAAGCACCTGCTTTTCGCTCATATACTGAATACCCAACATAAGTGAATACAAGAATAGATTCAGTGGATGGTGCTTTAATTGAAAAAGTTCCATCAGCTTTGGTAGCGGTACCTGTAGTTGAGTTTTTTACTTTTATACTCACTCCTTCCAAACCGTTGCCTGTTTCTTTATCAATTACTTTACCGGTAATTGTTACTTCCTGGGCCAATGCAAAGAATGAATTGCACAGGAAAAATAACAAGAGTATTGGTTTTATCAATCGCAGATGACTCATATAACAATTGTTTTAAGCGCTGAAAATGTTGTTTACTTTCAATTTGGATTAAAAAATATTAGTGTTGTGCTGATTTTTTTGCATCGATTCTTTTTTGCCATTCCTCTCCTTCTTTCTTCATATTATATCCTGCTGCAGAAAGATAATTGTTGATCCTGCCTTTGTATTTTCCGAAGATGGCATGTTTCTTATCAGATGATTCAGCATCCATTGCAAGTTCTCTTGCTTCTTTCAGCCAATCATAAATTTTTGCTTTTTGTTCTTGTGTGAGGGTGAGAACCAAGTCCTGGTAGGCGCTATAGGTTATGGGAAAGATGCGATAGGTCATACCATCTTTCACCAACTCAACCTGCTCTTCAGAAAGGTTTATTTTTAATTGAGTAAGAAAACCTTCATGAAGCTGCAGCAATAGTGCTGCCTTTTTTTCTTCAAGTTGCTGTAACTGAAGAGCAGATTCCTGAGTGGTGATTGATTGCTGTTTAATTGCTGCTAAAGCTATTTTAGATTCTTCGTGTATATTGTTGATGCTGTTATACTGTTGTACAAGTACTGCCAGTACTTTTTTATATTGAACAGAATCTTTGATGGATAATGTATTGACAATTTTTGCAGAACGTTCTGTTATTACTTTAATATAAGATGACTGTTGCTGAGGAGCTGTTTGCTGAGCTGTTACATTCAATGTTGCTGAAAAAGCAACAAACAATACAAATACTTTGATGATTGTAAAAGAAAATGAAGTGCGGAAACATTCCGGCAATTGATTATTTGAAGTGCAAAACTTATATGCAAGTAACCATCTATTCATTATACAGCATTTAATCGTTATGTAATGAAGAATGTTCCGGGAGAAACCAAATCGTTCATTCGAAATTAAAGGTAGTGGAACAGGGTACCTTTAACAATGTAAGGTTTTGCTATATTGATGGAATATTTTACTATTTATTTAAAAGTGAAGAAAACATCAGCCTGGCTTGTATTTCAGGGTTAATCAGCGGCTTTCAGCGATATGACCGACTCTTTCATTCCCGCCATTTTTGCGATTACGGTAATATTTCCCTTTTTTGAAGACGATTGGATAATTAATAAAGCAAGCCCTTTCCAGGTCTTTCGTTTATTATTTTTAAGCGAAGTTGTATCTGCAGGGAACCCATTATCTGTTCCTGCAATAGTGCCTGCTCCTGTAACAGAAAATTCAATGAGTCCATCTGCATTGGGAACAAGGTTGCCGTCTTCATCTAAAAGCCTTGCTGTAATAAATGATACATCTTTTCCATTGGCTTTAATTTTATTTTGGTTTGCAATCAATTCAATTTTTACTGCGGCACCTGCTGTATTAATTTCTTTCGTCAATACTATTTTCCCTTTCTTCTTCGATACTGCTTTTAATACACCTGCCTTATATGGCACTCGCCACATAACATGTAAGACATCCGTACTTTTGGATTTGCTGCCCAAGGATTGATTGTTCAGAAACAATTCCACTTCATCAGCATTGTTATAATAGGCCCACACATCAACTGTATCGCCTTTACTTCCTGCATGCCTGCCGGCAGGCAGGTTCCAGTGTGGGAACAAATGAAGAACAGGTTTTGCAGTCCATTCACTTTGATACAAATAATAAACATCTTTTGGAAAACCAGCCAAATCAACAATGCCATAATAAGAACTGCGTGCAGGCCATGGATAAGGAACAGGTTCACCCAAAAAATCAAAACCACTCCATACAAACATGCCCGACATAAAATCATATTTCTTCATTGTCTTCAACGCTTCTTCATGAGAAGAACCCCAATAAGCATATACATGATCATAAGCCGATACACTCATATCGGCATTACCTTTTCCTGTTGGGGTTTTTCCATCGGGTGGCCATAGACGGTTACTGTCGCTGGGCATATCATAAGAACCTCTTGTTGATAATGCGGATGCTGTTTCTGTTGCTACAAAGGATTGCCCGGGGAAACGTTTGGGCAGTTCTGCATAATCGAACAACTTATAGTTAAAGCCCAACACATCCAATGCACCTGATTGCCAGATGAAATTCTTTTCCGGAATATTTTCTGTTAAGGCACAGGTAACAGGTCTTGTTGTATCAAGTGCTTTTATTATGCCGGCTAATCTTTTTGCAATAGTTGTTCCGGTGCTATCGAATTGTTCTCTTATTTCGTTACCAATGCTCCACATAAAAACCGAAGGATGATTACGATCACGCAATACCATTGCCTGCACATCTCTTTCATGCCATTCTTCAAAGTAGAGATGATAATCAAATTTGTTTTTGCGTTTCTTCCACATATCAAATGCTTCAACCATTACAAGGAAACCCATTTCATCGCATAGATCGAGTAATGCAGCTGCGGGTGGGTTATGTGAAAAGCGGATGGCATTGCAGCCCATCTCCTTTAATATTTTCAACTGGC
>JANMOR010000202.1:0-2000 GCA_031369435.1 Chitinophagaceae bacterium | reverse complement strand
CATACATTACTGAATGCTCATTTTGATCTGCGTAATTTCCGGAAGTTTGATCTGGCATTGAAACAGTTTGAAGATTATGCAAAGACACAGGAAGCCAATATTCATGATAACTTCCGTACACATACTTCTATTTATATCAACAGTGCCAAAATCAACGGGCACTTAATGAAAGGCACTTTCAAAGAAGGATTGAAACTGGTAGAAGAAATTGAAGAGAAGTTAAATGAATACTCCCTGTTTGTTGATCAGCATCGTATTCTTGTGTTCAACTATAAAATTGCATCGCTTTATTTTGGAAGCGGTAACTATACAAAGGCCCTGGATTACCTGCAACGCATTATCAACGGGCCCATGAACCTGCGAATCGATTTACAATGTTATGCACGACTGATGCATATGCTTTGCCATTATGAATTGGGAAATTATGAACTCCTTGATTCTTTAGGGAAATCGGTGCATCGTTTTATGGCCAAGATGAAAAACTTAACTGTGGTGGAAGAAGCGATGTTTCGTTTTTTAAAGAACAGTTATAAATCGCCCGAGCAAATCAAAGAAGCTTTGAAAAAATTTCTGGCGCAAATCAAACATCTTGAGAACAGCAGGTTTGAAACTAGATCCTTCGCCTATCTCGATATTATTTCCTGGCTCGAAGGGAAAGTGCAGGGGAAAACAATGGGAGAAATCATTTTCGCCAAGTACAAACAAGGAAAGAAAAGAAAGTATTGAACAATTTTAAATCTTCATCAGCTTTTCAACAGCCTGTTGCAAGGTTTTATTTTGTTTGCTGAAACAAAAACGCAACACCTTATCATCTTTATGATCATGATAAAAAGCAGAAAGCGGAATAGTGGCCACGCCTGCTTCTTTAGTTAAACGGATAGCCAGGTCTTTATCAGCTTCATCACTGATGCGGCCATAGCTGGCGCAAATAAAATAACTGCCGTGTGTTGTGAGCAGGTCAAACTTTGTATTCTTCATCAGCTCAATAAAATGATCCCGTTTCTGTTGCATAAAACGAGGAAGTGACAGATAGGCTTCTTTGTTTTTTAAATAATCTGCCAATGCTGCCTGTGCAGGTGTAAAACAACTGAAGGCATTGAACTGGTGTACTTTCCTGTATTCTTTCATCAATGCAGCAGGTGCAATACAATATCCCAGTTTCCATCCTGTGCAGTGATAGGTTTTACCAAACGAAAAACAAACAAAGCTCCGCTCCAGCAATTCAGGATATTTCAACATGCTTTCATGAGGCAGTTCATCATAAATGAGATGTTCGTACACTTCATCACTTACAATAAAAATATTTGTATTGGCTACAACCTGTTTCAATTCTTCAATATCATTTTTATCCAGCACACTTCCTGTTGGGTTGTGTGGTGAGTTAATGATAATCGCTTTTGTTTTGGGTGTGACAGCTGAACGCACAAGATCCCAATCAATTTTATAATCAGGATAGGTTAATGGTAAGGGGATCGCAATACCACCGTTGATCTCGATGTTGGGAATATAACTATCGTAAGCCGGTTCAAATAAAATCACTTCATCGCCGGGACGAAGAATGGTTGTGAATGCTGAATAGATTGCATAGGTGCCGCCTGGAGTGATGGTAATCTCTGTATCGGGATTGATTTTTGTTTGATACAGGTGCTGCACTTTTTCAGCAATAGATTCCCGCAAGCTGATCAACCCGGGCATTGGTGCATATTGATTATGCCCCTGCTTCATGGCTTCATATACTTTGGCCGTGAGTTCTTCACTCATTGGATAATCTGGAAAGCCTTGACCAAGATTCACTGCTTTGTGTTCTGTTGCCAATGCACTCATCACCGTAAAGATGGTAGTGCCTACGTTGGGAAGTTTGGAATTGATGTGCAAGAGTAAATATTTGAATATGATTGTATTCAGCATGAGCTTTCTGAATAAAATTTCTTACGCAAACGGCAGGATTGGGGAATTCAATCAATACAAGAGATTCAGATGATTGCCTCACAGAAAATGAT
>JANMOR010000197.1:0-2096 GCA_031369435.1 Chitinophagaceae bacterium | reverse complement strand
ACGTATGCTGCTTCCAAAGCTGTGATTGCTGAATTGATTGTTGCAGGAAAAACAGTGATCATATTGGGAGGCAGTCATGATTTAACCCTTGCACAATATGGAGCCTATGTACAGCAGGAACAGATCATTGAAGCAAGCTGTGTGGATGCATTTATTAATCTCACAATTGACACACCTCTAAAAAGTGAAAATTTTTTAATGGAGATGCTCACGGGTGAGCCAAACTTTATCCGTCATTATAATCATATCGGTTTCCAGAGTTATTTCGTGAATCCCAATATTCTGCAAACCATGGATCGGTTGAGGTTTGATTGCTTTCGTGTTGGTGTGGTAAAAAATGCATTGGTTGAAATGGAACCGGTGATCCGCAGTTCAAATATGTTGAGTATAGATGTTTCAGCCATGGCATATGCTTATGCACCCGCTAACAAAACAACACCCAACGGATTGAACGGTGAAGAAATGTGTACTCTTACACAATATGCCGGCATGAGTGAACAGTTGAATACACTCGGGATTTATGGATACAATGCAAAGAATGATACTGATGAATTAACTGCCATACAGATTGCACAAATGATCTGGTATTTTATTGATGGCAAAAGCAAATCAAAAACAGAAGCACCCATTAAAGACCGTCACCAGTTTACAGAGTATCATACAACTGTAACAGGAGCTGATACTGTTTTTTTACAAAGCAAAAAAACAGGACGTTGGTGGATGCAGTTGCCGAATCAAAAGTTTATTGCCTGTAGTGCAGCCGATTATCAATTAGCGATTCATAGTGAAATACCGGAAAGGTGGCTGAGGGCGCAGGAAAGAGATTAATTTATTCTATTTCTTTAATTATATATTCTATTCCGTTAAAGCTATAGGCATCTCCTTTTTTCAAATGCCGCATCGCTTTTCCTAAAGGTGATTCCGGTGATAGCGCAATAATCAGCTGATCTTCAATTGTTGCTTTGCCCAATGCAATGCTGAGAAAGAAGATTCCTTTATTGGATGTAACCAGGCTGCCTCTTACAATTTGTTCTGTATGAAGAGCAGGATCAATATTTTCTAATATGGTTTTTTGTGCAAGGGCATCTTTTAACTGTCGACTGATATTCTCCTGCTCAATCTGTAACATGGCCAGTGCGGTTTCATGCTTATCACCGGCGGTGCTTTTGGTTTCATTGCCGGCACTTTCTGTTAACTCGTGCAATGATTGTTGCAAGATCCGAACCTTTTCAGTGATCAGTTGCAGGTAATACCGGTATATTTTTTCTTTGAATGTCATTGCTGAAAAATCAAATATAGAAAAGAAAGGCCGCAACAAAACCAAAGCAGAGAAACCTGTATATTTATTTTATGAAGACAACAGGAACAGGAATTTTATTGAAGAGATGTTTCATCAGCAACAAGGTTTTCACTTTTCACTTTTTATTTTTTACTTCCCTGCTCCTGGTATCCTGTTCTGCAGAACAAAAGTTATCGAAGCAGATGAAGCGAAATTTTTTGAGTGACTCTGCACTCACGAATGCTCATGTGGGAGTGGCAGTATATGATGTGGAAGCAAAAAAATTTCTTTACCAGCACAACAGCAATAAATATTTTGTTCCGGCCAGCAACACAAAGATCCCAACTTTATATGCCGGTATGAAATATCTGGGCGATAGTCTTGTTGGTCTGCAATACATGGAGCGAAATGATACCTTGTTCCTTCAACCAACTGCCGATCCTACCTTACTGCATCCTGATTATAAACAGCAACCGGTTTATGATTTTCTGAAAAAACAAAACAAAACTTTGATCATCAGTAATCAAAACTGGAAAGCTGAAGCATTGGGTTATGGTTGGGCATGGGATGATTATTTAGGATACTATATGACCGAACGAAGTTCACTTCCGGTTTATGGCAATATTATTAAATGGATTCAGCAACGCAACATTGAACAAAAAGAAAGTGGGAAGGATACATCTACTTCAGTATTCACAGATCCGGAGATCAACTGGAAGGCAACCTTCTCAACAAAAAAATACACTGCATTTGATGTAACAAGACCACGCACTGAAAATAGTTATACCATCAGTGAAGGAAAAGAAATGAAACGGGA
>JANMOR010000172.1:0-12791 GCA_031369435.1 Chitinophagaceae bacterium | reverse complement strand
ATCGGTGGCTGATAACGGCGTGGGATTTGATCCTGCAAATAAAAGCAAAGGAATAGGATTAAGGAATATCAACAGCAGGATCGATTTTTATTCTGGTACCATGAATATTATTTCAGCCCCGGGAAAAGGATGTACACTCGAAATTCTTATACCAAATTAATTAACCAGCTCATCCCCTGAAAATTCATTCTCCTTTGAATTGTGCAGCACGCTTTTCTAAAAAAGCATTGATGCCTTCTGTATAATCATTTGTTGATGCAGCTTTTTGTTGAAACTGATCTTCCAGTGCTAACTGTTCTTCCCATGAATTATTGAACGAATAATTGAGCGTATGTTTTGTATAAGCCAGGGCTTTGGTTGGCAACTGTGCAATAGTTGCTGCTATTTTTTTGGTTTCTTCTTCAAACACTACATCAGCAAATACTTTATAGATCATACCCATTCGTTCAGCTTCATTGGCTGAAACTTTATCACCTGTCATCATCAATGCACTTGCTTTTTGCCAACCAATCAAACGGGGTAATGTAAAAGTACCGCCGCTATCAGGAATCAAACCAATTTTTGAAAACGCCTGGATGAACGATGCTGATTCTGCCGCAAGAACTATATCGCAACACAAAGCAATATTGGCACCGGCACCAGCTGCTACTCCATTTACTGCAGCAATCACGGGTTTGGGTAAGTTGCGGATGCGTTTTACAATGGGATTAAAATGCTCAGATAAGATTTGAGCCAATTCTATTTTATGTTCGCCTGTTAATTCTCCAATATCCTGCCCTGCACAAAATGCCTTTCCTGCACCGCTGATGTACACACAACGAATTTCATGCAGCGATGCACATTCATCGAGTTTGTTTTGCAACAGCAAGGCCATCTCCCTGTTAAAGGAATTGAATTTATCCGGGCGGTTGAGTGTGATAAAAGCGATAGAATTTTTTATTTCAAACAGAATTGAACTCATACTGTATTTTTTCGGTTCTTATAATTTGATACATCTCAAATAATCCAGCATTGCACGGTTTACATCAACGTTCATATTGGTGTTCCATTCTTCCAATACAAGCTTTAACTGATTCACTCCTTTCTTTAATGGAACCACATAGCTGTTACTGTATCCCCAATCGCTCCATTCATCAGTTCCCCGTTGTGGAAATACAAGTGCACCAATATACGCTGTGCCATTGTATAAACTGCGGATGGCGCATTTATTATCTGTATTCCATGGACCACTTCCGTTGGAGTAACGGAAATCAATTAAATAATTTCCATCTGTTTCAACATTTACATTAATTGCAAGGCTTTTATTTTTTATAGTAGAAATTTCTGTAAACCCATTGCCGGAGAAATTTACATAAGGCAAAGCTGCTTTGCCTCCAAACTGTTCCAGTTCAATTTTCTGTACAGCATTTTCCTGTACAAACATGATTGGTTCGCTGGTAAATGATTCAATGCCGTTTTGATCGGAGGCTGTTACTTTGTATTCTGCAATTGTTACATCCGTTAACTGGTATTTGTTCTCCTTTGTTTTGGTAACCGGCTTTCCATTTTTATAAATAATATATTCTTTCGTTCCTTCAATGGCTTTCCATTCTAAAAGAGTACCTGTGAGCTTCACCTGCGGATCAGCTAATGTAAATTGATTTTTTACGAGGTTGATTTTATGACTGCTGAACGCTTGATTGTTTAATTCTATTTCAATGGTATGGTTACCTGTTGTTGCTGCAGGAAGAATTGCATTCGCTAATTCCTTTCCATCCATTTTGATCGAAGCGATTTGATTGCCCGTTCCGTTTACTGAAACAGTTAATACAGCAGTACGGTAGTTGAAATTGCTCAATGTTTTTTTACCTGTATAATTTGATGGAACAACAGGAGCAAAGTGAATCCCGTCCGTTTCAAAATGAATACCCATGAACACACGGTGTACCATAGCAATATTACCTGCCATGCTCCACAACATACGATCTGAATTAATTTCTGTTCCGGTGAAATCGCCTGTAGTTGCCACCATGTTTTCATAGTTGGTTAAAAACAAACCGGCTGCACGGTAGATACTTGCCAGTCCATGATTCAACGCTGCTTCATTACCTGCTTTTGCAGCAGCTAAATTCCAATACGATTGTACAAAAGGCCAGATGGCATTGTTGTGATAAGGTGGAATACCGGGTATCTGCGGATAGATACATGTAACGCCATATGCTGTTACAGGCGATTGTTCAAATATCGTTTGTGCTTTTTGTTCATCAGCTACATCAAACAATACAGCTAAAGCTTCACCCAACCCTTCAAAGCGTGGTGACAAGGTGAGGTATTGGCGGCCGTATAAATATTGACCATAATAACCTTTGTCTTCCATCCACAATTGTTGATTAATGGCTTTCTTGATTGTTTCTGCTTTTTGTTCATATACATCTGCCGGCTGATTCAATTCTTTCGCCATAGCTGCAAGAATTTTATGTGCCTGGTAATGCACAACGTTTGTTCCAAGATTCTGCGATACATAAATATCCATATTGCTCATCCACTTGGGATAGGTTTGCTCACGCCAGTCAAGAAACGAAGATTCACCTTTGTACAAACCTGTTTCGCTGTTGTATAAAACCTTGGCATCATCATCCAAAGTGTTCTTAATAATTTCATAGGCTAACTGTAACCAGTCTTTATCACCGGTTGCTTTATAAATTTCCCATGCAGCTAACACCCATGTTGTACGATCGGATGATACGGGCCATGCACCACCCGAACCTGTATCCTGGATGATGCGTTTGCGTTTTACTTTTTTCAACAAACTGATTTTTGCAATATCGGGTTGATGATAAGCAAAAGCAAGGAAGATACTGTAGCTGATATCTCTTGTCCAAACGCCGCCCCATTTGGCACCTGTACGGAAAGTGCTGTCGGCTTCAATGTTTTTCAATGCTTCTTCCAGTGATAAGTTGAACAATGCATCAACAATTGGTTGATCTGATTTGTAAGAAGGCTTTTGTGAAAGATCCATACTCAGCTTCCATTCTTTTTCTTTGCTGTTGGTTTCTGTATGCGGATTGAATTTTACAGTCAAGGTATAAATGCCATCCTGATCAGCATCTTCAAGCTTCAATTTTTTTTCATCGAGGTTTACAAAATCCCACGACAAAGGATCGGCAGCTCCCGCAATATAAAATCCTTTGAAATCTGCTTTCGCTACTTTACTTCCGTCATAGGCTTCATAATAACCTTTCTCTTCAAACTGCTTCAACACAGCCGACATATCAGCACGAAATGTATAGTCATAGTTTACGGGCAGGTAAGTTGTTGGTGCAGCAGGTGAAGGTTCGGGCATTTGACCAAAGCTGATCACCGGTGATTCATGTTCATTAGCAATTACAATCCAGTGATCATTACCCGGTGCCAACTCATTATCTTTTTCGTTGATGCTGAATTTGAATTTAATGAGCCGTGAAAATGTAGCACTGGCCGGGCTTGTATAATTTGATGTGAGATGAGTGGGCGATACAACAGTTGTACGATTTGTTCCCTGTACAATTTTATCAGGGTACAAACTGAATTCTTCTGATTCGTATAGCACTTTCTTTTTACCGGAATTACAGGAAGCAAGCATAGCAAAAATTGTAAATACAACAAGCTTTTTCATAAAGGAAAATTTGCCTGCGAAAGCTAAGAAATAATAACAAGAATAATCGATAAGTAGTACTAATTAAAGGGAAAGAAGGTTCAGAAAAAATTCAGTACAAAGTGCAAACAGCTTATATATCAAAACTCTTCACACCGTCGTGTTTCAATAAAAACTCATTTACAATATCATAATCATGTTTAGGTGCGCCAATCCGGTATAAATAAATTGCATCGTTGTTTTCTTTATTCATCTTCATACAACGAAAGTTGATGTCGTGTAGCAAAAAAAAATGTTCCATCTCTTTTTTAAATTCATCGCTTGTGTCGGCGGTCCTGATCTTGTAATCTTTCACTTTGTGCAGGCGGTTGATAAAACGTTGAACTGGTTCGAGTACAAACAACGCTATCACCACCATCGTTGATACAACAATAGCCAATGGATAATTGTGATAACCAATGGCCATACCCAATGCTGCTGTAATCCAGATGAGTGCTGCTGTAGTTAATCCATTGACCGAAATGCCTTCTTTAAAAATAACACCTGCACCAATAAAGCCAATACCTGTTACTATATTACTGGCAATACGATCTGGGCTCACAGTATTACTTTCTTTGGAAAGAATGGTGTATAAACAGGAACCTACACAAATAAAGATCATGGTGCGAAAGCCGGCAGGCTTGCTTCTGAACTCACGTTCCAAACCAATGACTGCTCCAATGATAAAAGCAATGGAAACCTGGGCGCCTTCTTCTAAATAAATAGTTATATCCATAAGTGTAACCTCCCTTGAAATCAAAAATACCTATTTCTTAATGACACCTGAAATAACCGCTAACAAAAAAGCAGTTGCGTGTTTGAGCTTAATCGTTGAGAGTTATTTTATTCAGCACATAGCCTTTCAATTGATAAGATGTAAGAACTGTTTTTGCAGTAAGCGCCACTTTTACTTCTGGCAGCAACTGTTCTTTTTCTAAACCAATAAACAAAATGGCCTGACCGCAGGCCAGTAATTTAAATCCAACACTCTCCATCTCTTTTAAAAAAGGAATGTTGGGGTTATCAACTCCGTATTTCTTTTTGTATTCATTGTTGTTGAGAAATGCGAACAGTGCAGAAGCATGTACAATGATGACGATATCGAGGTTTTCTTTTGGAATACCTGCAGCTATATGCAGGTTGATGATGCGGCCAATTTCAACAAGCCCGAGGTTTACATTTTTTTTAATGGTACTGTCAGGATCTTTCGGGGCGAAATCTACCAGCTCCATCAATAGCTTGTATTTGATAGCAGGATCAGCTATTTCTTCTACATTATTAACCGGGTACACAGCGCTCCATTCTGCGCCTTTGATAACAGGATAATATTTGTTGTATTTGGGATCAGCAACATAAGGCTTTGCCAATGGATAAATGCTGTTGAAAATAGTATAATCAAAATAATGCGTACAAAGTGTTACAGCATCTTCTGTGCTGATACTGTCATTGGTATTCTTTTTTAGTTTATCCCTGATGTCCTGGTAATTCTTTTTAAACATGGTTAGAGCTGCCGAATCAGTAAATGCAGTGTACACTTTTTTATTAAACGACATACTGTTGAAGATGGCTGCAAATTCTTTTTGAAACAATTTATCAAAAGAGGCAGGATCATTGATTGCTTTCATCTTCGCCAAGGCATAACTTCTTGAATAAATTGTTTTTGATTTGTCGGATGTTATTTTATCAGCTGAATCGAGCAGGTCAACTGCCTTTGAATAGTTTCGGGTAAGAATATTAAAATCGGCAGCAGATGAAAAATACCTGCCTTTATTTTTTTCTGTATAAACAGGAAGCAGTTGCCCGGCAAGTTTGGCAATGGCATTGGCAGTCTTTGTTTCATCTGCAAGTTCAGTTACAGGGAAATAAAATTTCTGTGCAGCAACTGCAGTGCTGTCGTGTTTGTGACTGCCATTTGTATGAGCTGAAAGCTGAACAATGAAAATAAATGCACAGCAAAAAAGAATCAATACATGTTTCATATAAACAGTTATTAAAGATGAAAAGAAAATTATTCCGGGAGGGATTTTTACGAACAGTTACTGTCATCTTTATAAGATTGCAGAAAGCTGTTATATTTTTTGAATGTACAAATTCTTATTTGAAATATCAGCAGGATGAAAGAAGTATTTGATCGTAATGCTTAATGACACTTAAAATAATCGAAAGGTTCTTTACAGTCATTACATTGGTAGAATGATTTGCAGGCTGTAGAACTGAAGGCACTCATCAGTTTTGTATTGGTTGAATTACAAAGTGGACATTCAACACCATCTGCCGGAATTGTAAATCTTTTGTCGGGCGCAGCTATTCCATAAATTTTCAGCTTTCGTTTTCCTTCTTCACTCATCCAGTCAGTTGTCCATGCGGGGCTGAGTGTTTGTGTGATTTTTATTTTCTTAAATCCAAGCGTGGCTAATTCAATACGGATGTCGGCTGCAATGGTATCCATAGCCGGGCATCCACTGTAAGTAGGGGTAATAAGCACTTCTACTTCATCATCATTCAAATGAATATCCCTTACAATTCCCAGGTCAATAATGCTCAATACCGGCACTTCCGGATCTTTTATTTCTTCCAGGTATTCGAACAGCATTTTTTTATCGAGTGTTTTTAGCATCATTGTTTACCATTCACTGGCAGGATAAGTTCGTTGAAGGTATTGCAGTTCAGTTAATATAAATCCTAAATGCTCGGTATGTATTCCATTCTTGCCGCCTGTTTGCATAAATACCTGTTGAGGTACAGGAAGTGTTGCTTCATCAAATACATCTGTTACTTTTTCGAGCCATTCATTTTTAAGTTCAGCTAAATCAATTCCGTTTTCTGTTTCATAACCGGCAGCTTCAAAAAGTTCTCCTGTATATCGCCACAGTTCATCAATGGCGTGCAACATTCTTCGATGGCTTTCTTCTGTACCATCGCCTAACCTGATCACCCATTCACTGCTCCAGCGAAGATGATAGGTTGTTTCTTTTAATGCCTTTGCTGCAATAGCTGCGAGTTGCTGATCGGCATGTTGCTGCAATTGCTGCAATAATAAATATTGAAACTGGCTGAAGAGAAATTGGCGCAAAATGGTTTGTCCCCAATCAGCATTGGGTTGCTCAACTAATAACAGGTTTTTAAATTCACGTTCAGTTCGTAAATAAGCTAATGAATCTTCTGTCACCTCATCCCCCCGAGCTTCGCTCCCATCCTTCTTTTCAATCGGATGCTCCAAAGGAGAGGGAGCTTTAACCTCCGACTGTTTTTGCTGATTGATAAGTGTTGCAGCGTATTGATAAAAATTCCTTGATTGGCCCAGTAAGTCTAATGAAATATTAGTGATGGCGATATCCTGTTCCAATATTGGTCCATGTCCACACCATTCACTGTTTCTTTGTGAAAGGATAAGTGTTGTATCTGCTAAATGCAGCGTATAAATGATTAACGAACTGTTCATGTAGTCGGGGAATTAGGATTTTGCAATTTGGAATTGGGTTTGGCAGCATCTTTTGACTTGTCAAGATACCCGATATAGCCGTTTGTAAGTTTAAAAACCAATTCGCATTTTTCTTCACCTGTTTTCAACTCTTCAAGAGTAATGTATTTTTCATCAAAAGCGGTAGTAAGCTGTTCCATTGTTTCAGTTATGGAACCTCTTGCAATAATGAAAAAATTTCTTGTGTCTGTAAAAGTATATCTCCCATAACCCTCAGCCATATTTCTTGTAATTGATCTTGAACAGTCAACGAACTGTGCTGTTAAAAGGAATTTTTCATCTTTTGGAAATTTCTTAACTAATTCTGAAACAAAAATTCTGAGCAATCTTGCTTCTTTATAACACTCTAAATCTTTATACCCTTTGTAATTCATTTTAAAAATTGATTGTAATGCCTTACACCTAATTCCTAATAACCAATTCCTGTTTCTACATATGTTTCACTTCATCCGGCAGATCATAAAAAGTAGGATGTCGGTAGATCTTATCATTTGCAGGTTCATATAAACTCTCTGCTTCATCGGGGTTGCTGGCATGGATGTATTTGCTTTCCACCACCCAAATACTTACTCCTTCCATTCGCCTGGTGTACACATCTCTTGCATTTTCAATGGCCATTTGTGCATCAGCAGCTTTTAAGCTCCCGACATGTTTATGATCGAGGCCCTGTTTACTTCTAATAAAGACTTCCCACAACGGCCAGGCAGAAGCATCGACTTGTGGTTGATAATTACTGCCACCTCCTTTTTCTTCGGGTATATCTCCATAATAAAAACATCTTATTTGAATATTCATAAATCAAATTTTTAAAATTAATCAAGCTGCTGCTAAAGCCCCTTTAGGGGTTTGGGGCTTCTTTCTTTTTTCTGCATGTGCTGCTGCAGCTTCTCTCACCCATCTCCCTTCTTCATGTGCTTTGCGTCTAGCTTCTAAGCGTTGTTTGTTACAAGGTCCGTTTCCTTTTACCACATTCCAGAATTCGTCCCAATTAATTTCACCAAAATCGTAATGACCTTGTTCATCATTCCATTTAATATGCGGATCAGGTAAGGTCATACCTAACAACTTCACCTGTTCCACACACATATCTACAAACTGCTGGCGTAATTCATCATTTGTTTTTCGTTTGATCTTCCACTTCATGCTTTGATCGCTGTTGGTGCTTTCAATATCCTTCGGGCCAAACATCATCAGGCTCGGCCACCACCAACGGTTGATCGCATCCTGGCACATCGCTTTTTGTTCTGCTGTTCCTTTTGATAAAACAAACAGCGATTCAAATCCCTGCCGTTGATGAAAACTTTCTTCTTTACAGATACGAACCATGGCCCTGGCATAAGGACCATAACTTGTACGGCACAACATTACCTGGTTTAAGATGGCAGCACCATCAACCAACCAACCAATGGCACCCATATCGGCCCATGTTAAAGTGGGGTAATTAAAAATGGAAGAATATTTTGCCTTCCCGCTGTTGAGGTCATCAATCATTTGTTCCCTGCTCATGCCCAATGTTTCTGCAGCACAATACAAATACAAACCATGACCGGCTTCGTCCTGCACTTTGGCAATTAAGATCGCTTTGCGTTTTAAAGAAGGGGCACGGCTGATCCAATTGCCTTCAGGAAGCATTCCCACAATTTCACTGTGGGCATGCTGGCTGATCTGCCGGATATTTGTTTTACGGTAGGCATCAGGCATCCAGTCTTTTGGTTCTATCTTGATCTCCTGGTCAACCTTCTGCTGAAAGAGTTGTTCAAAATCCTGTACTGACATAGCAATGGTAATTGAACTACAAATTTAATGAAAGCTAACGCCTGTTTGTGATTTTTGTTGAAGAGGGTTATTTCACATCAAAATCAACCACTACTTTTTCTGTTGTGGGGTGGCTTTGGCAGGTGAGGATAAAGCCCTGCTCAATTTCTTCCTGTTCCAGTCCCCAGTGCACATCCATTTTTACTTCACCTTCAATAAGCCTTGCTTTACAGGTACAGCATACTCCTCCTTTGCAGGCATACGGCACATCGGCCCCCTGTTGCATCGCAGCATCAAGAATAGAGGTTTCGCTGTTAAAGGGAATTGTAAAATCAAAACTCCTGCCATCAAGTTTTACGGTGATATTACTTTGCGGGCCTTCTTTGCTTACAGCTTGTGGCTTGTGGCTTGGAGCTTTCTGCTGTCCCGGTGTGGTAAATAATTCAAAATGAATTTTCTTTTCACTCACTTCTTTGCTTTCTAAAAATTCTTTTACACTGAAGATCATGTCTTCGGGACCGCAGATAAAAAATTCATCTGTTGCTTTTACATCCAGCAACTTACTGAACAGATCGGCACATTTCTCTTTACTGATTCTTCCAAAATTGAGATCAGCCTCTGTTTTTTCCCTGCTTAAAATATGAATGAGGTTGAACCGGTTGATGTATTTATTTTTCAACCCTTCCAGCTCTTCAAAGAAAATAATGGACGACCGGCTTTTATTTCCGTACACCAACGTAAAAGAACTGTTTGGTTCAGTTGCCAATGTTGTTTTAATAATAGAAAGTACAGGTGTAATACCACTGCCCGCAGCAAAAGCAATATAATTTTTTTGATGTGATGGATGAAGTGCTGTATTAAAACTACCAATGGGCGGCATTACTTCCAGCATATCGGTTTGCTTCAGTTGATCATTTGCAAAAACCGAAAACAATCCGCCTTCCACTTTTTTGATAGCCACTTTCAATTGTTGTTCAATTGCACTGCTGCAGATGGAATAAGTTCTTCTTACTTCCTCACCATTAATGGTTGCACGCATGGTAAGGCTTTGGCCTTGTGTAAACTGAAACTCTTCTTTTAAATTTTCGGGAACATCAAATAAAACAGAAACACAGTCAGCTGTTTCTTTTGTTACCTCTTTAATAGTAAGAGGATGAAAGTGTATAGACATGCAATCGTTCTTATTTTCTTAAACCATCAATCATGATCATGATCATATTATCTTCCAGTTCTGCTCCGCTGATCTTTGCGGTGGAACGATGCCAGCTTTCAATTCCGCTTACTGAGTGCAGCATAATGACAACTGCTGTTGGCGCATCAATTTTCTTCATCTCATCTTTTTTCATCCCTTCTTCAATAATGGCTGCAAAACGTTTACGGTAATTGCGTCGTTGAATACGAAAGTTGGAAAGATAAGGTTCATCCAGGTGTTTCCATTCCCTGTCACTTACCATTACCTCTTCATAATTATCAATCATCTGCTGAATATGAAAGCGAAGCAGGGTTTCTATTTTTTTAATGGGAGAGAGACTGCCCGTTTCAAGTTCATCAAAATGTGTGTTGAACCGGTTGGCTACATTAAAACAAATCGACTCCAGGATTTCATTCTTGGAACGGATATGATTGTAAAGACTGGCTGCTTCAATTCCTAAATTCTCAGCAAGGTCACGCATACTGGCGGCTCCAAATCCTTTTTCACGGAAAAGAGCAGCACCTGCTTTTACAATGAGGTCTTTGCGGTTGCCGTTTTTTGGCACTTTGAGTTTTCCCATAAAGCAAAAATATATTGTTTCAATGGCTTTTTACAAAATACCCATACGGGGGTATATGGAGGGGCAAACTGCTACATTACATTTACAGGACCAAAAATCAATTAAAATGAAAAAGAAACTCCTCTTCCTCTCTGTCATTTGTGTGGCTGTTATGATGGCTGCACCCGTAGCTGTAAAAGCACAAGGCACCGATTATTATTATTATGAAAGCATTTCAAATCCAAGCAAAACCATCAACTTCCTCATTGGGGTGTACGTGAACAAGAATGAATACATTACCCGTGATGATGGAACCGGTTATACCAAGATACGTATGGCTGTCATCAACCAGGAAGGCGCTTCTCCTCTAAAGTGGAGCGATTACAAGATTTATGTTAAGCTGAAAAACAATGAAATGTTTTACAACTACACCACTAAAGCTGAAGACGGTGATCTGGCTTGTACATGGACCGTTCAGGCAGGACAAAACCACATTCAATATATCTGCTTCGACAAAGCATTTGATATCGGACAGATTGATATGATCTGGCTCGGTATGAGCGATAATAAGTTTTTTGATCTTGTACGCAGCGACAAGAAGTAAAGCGGAGTTTTCGTTTTCATATAAGCGTTATCAATTTATTGGTAACGCTTTTTTTATTTCATTCCTCCTGAAGTATGCCTGTTCCCGTTACCTTTGCCACGTTAAAAAATAAAAAATTATGTCTTTAGTTGTTGTTGGTTCCATGGCCTTTGATGCAATTGAAACCCCTTTTGGGAAAAGTGACCGGATCATTGGAGGTGCCGCCACTTATATAGCATGGAGTGCTTCTAATTTCACAAAACCTATTAAACAGATATCGGTTGTAGGTGGCGATTTTCCCAAAGAAGAACTGCAAATGCTGGAAGCCAGGGGTGTGCAAATGGAAGGCGTTGAAATTAAAGAAAACGAAAAATCATTTTTCTGGAGTGGTAAGTATCATCTGGATATGAACACCCGTGATACACTTGAAACACAATTGAATGTACTGGCTGACTTCAACCCGGTTGTTCCTGACAGTTACCAGGACTGTGAGTTCCTGATGCTGGGAAATTTGGTACCGGCTGTACAACATTCAGTGATCAATCAAATGAAAACAAAACCTAAGTTGGTGGTGCTCGATACCATGAACTTCTGGATGGAAACTGCGATGGCTGACCTGGAGAAGGTATTGAGCAAGGTTGATGTATTGATGGTGAATGATAGTGAAGCAAGACAACTGAGTGCTCAGTTCTCGTTGGTAAAAGCAGCCAAGGTAATCATGGATATGGGACCAAAGTATCTCGTTATTAAAAAAGGCGAGCATGGAGCTTTGTTGTTTCATCAGGACAAAGTATTTTTCGCTCCCGCTTTACCGTTAGAAGAAGTGTTTGACCCAACGGGCGCAGGAGATACGTTTGCCGGCGGATTTATTGGTCATATTGCAAAAACAAAAGACATCAGTTTCGAAAATATGAAAACAGCCATCATTGTAGGAAGTGCAATGGCCAGTTTTTGTGTAGAGAAATTCGGCACCCTCCGGCTAAAAGAAATTTCAAAAGAAGATATTGCGGAACGTATTCAGCAGTTTGTACAATTGGTGAATTTTGATATTGAGTTGGTATAAAATCTAAATTAATTTTTTTGAACAAGCCTTCTTAAGTTAAAGGGGGCTTTTTATATGTGTAGTGATCAACACCCGTTTCAAACTACGGTCAATCAATTCACCCATACTGGTACAACGCCCAAACACAGGGTCCTGGTAATATTCTGCCAATTCAAAGCCAAGCTGTTTAATTTTTTCTGTTGTAGAAATTTCATCCTTCACCAACACATCACGCAGATCTGTTAAACGGTAACGCTCTTCCTTTATCCTTCGGGTAATGAGTGCCCGTTCTTCCTGCTGATACTGGATCATCACATCTTTATTAAAATGTTTCAACGCCATATCAACATAAGGTGAGTTTTCTTTAAAATATTGCGGTAAATAAATCTTGAGACTTCCCTCAAAAAACTGCTGGTCAAAATCAATGGCCCTGATGCGGAACTGGAAGTCATCAAAGTCGGGTGTAATATCAAATACAAAATTGTAAGCCCGCATATCGCCCAGCAACCGCACAAAGCAACGTTCAT
>JANMOR010000170.1:0-3800 GCA_031369435.1 Chitinophagaceae bacterium | reverse complement strand
ATGCATGTTTTTATTGACACCAATAACAATACCCCTCTGCAGGATATTCGTGGCATCATGTTTCTTCACCTGAATGAAGAACCAAAGAAAAAAGTTTCAAAAAGACTGATGGTTGATTCAAGGGTTTATTTATTATTCTGGATTGAGAACAATGAACGGATACAACGCTCTTTTTTTATTACTCCGGGGATTTATTCTACTGAAACCATACTTTATACAAGAGACTCCATTACTAATAAATGGGTTGAAATACCCGGGCAAATTGCAAAAGACAAAAGTGAAAAATCGTACAGGTTTTTTACGATTCCTCCGGGGAAAGAAATGCAGATACTGGTGAGGTGTAAATATGCCAGAACAAATGTTGTTACCCTCAACCCTTATTTAATCAATCCCATCTTTTTTGAATATCATCTCAATTTTATTCATACCCATTGGTTTGGAGTGAACACATTTACTTATGTGTTATGTGGCTTACTGCTGATGATGATTTTATTTTCAATGGCCAATTATGCACAGAATTACAAAAAGGAATACTTATACTATTCCATTTATGCTTTTTGTATGGGGTCCCTGTTATTTTTAAAGGCGGCTTTATTTAAAAGTTCCACTGATTTTAATTTCTTTAATGAAGAATACCTCGATTACTTTTTACAGATACTTGGCTATATTTTTTATATCGGCTTTACAAGAATGTTCCTGAACACCCCAAGTAATTATCCCACACTTAACCGGATGTTTATTATTGCAGAAGTGGTATTGGGCTTGTTCCTGCTGGCTTTTTCTGTTTTCTATTTTGGTGGTTTCAGGTATAACTATTTGTCTGCAACTGAAAATGCAAGTAAGTTTTTTCTCATTTTTCTCGGCATTATGTATATCGTTTTTGGAATTGTTGAACGTAACAGGCTGATGAACTATTTACTGGGAGGCAATGTTGCCAATCTTGTATTTGGCGGCATTTCACAGTTCATGGTGCTTGTTCCATCCGTCAACCTGTTTGCCAAAACCGGTTTATTTAAACAATCATTGATTTACTTCGAACTCGGCATTCTTCTGGAGTTGATTCTATTTCTTTTGGGTCTTACCTATAAAAATAAAATTGAGCTGATTGAAAAAGTAAAAATGAAAGAGGCTATTAAACTGGCAGCTGAGCGGCAGGAATATGAAAAAGAACTGGCCGTACTGCGTGCACAGCAGGATGAACGCAGCCGTATTTCTGCAGATATGCACGATGAACTGGGAAGCGGTGTTACTGCTATTCGATTGCTCAGTGAAATTGCACTCCAGAAAACGAAGGAACAACCTGTTGAAGAAATACCCAAAATCTCCTACAACGCCAATGAACTGATGACAAAGATGAATGCCATCATCTGGAGTATGAATCCCGGCAATGATACCGTAAACAGTCTGGTTGCTTATATCCGTTCCTATGCATCGGAGTATCTTGATAATTTTAAAATGGATTACCAGATCAAAGTTCCAGGTGAAATACCCGATACAGAAATATCAGGTGTACGCCGCCGCAATATTTTTCTTGTATTAAAAGAATCGCTGAATAATGTAATGAAACATGCAGAGGCAACAGAAGTCGTCATTCTCATTCAATTCAATCATTATATGCAAATAGAAATAAGTGATAATGGCAAAGGGATGGATAAAGAAAAACTCAACCAGTTTGGGAATGGCCTCAAGAATATGCAACGGCGAATGGAAAGTATTGGTGGAAGCTTTGATATATCTTCTGCTAACGGCACAACAGTAAAATTAACTCTGCCGTTTCATTAAGATGCGTAAGATTTGCGAACGCCTAAAAACAAACTCAACCATCCTGCTATAAAGCAAAGGCCTCCCAATGGTGTGATTGCTCCCAGCCAGTTCATGTTTTCAACAGCAGCAGCTTTTAAGAAACTAAGTGCAAACAATGATCCGCTGAAAAGAATGATGCCACTGATAAATAAATAACCTGCCCTTGAATACCAGGCATTGTGATGTTGTTTGAGGAGCATGCCTGCAACAGCTAAAGCAAGGAGATGGATAAACTGATACAGTACTGCTGTTTGATAAGTTTGCAAACTTCTTTCATCAAGCAGCTCCTTTAATGCATGTGCACCAAATGCACCAAGTGCAACAGTAAGCGCTCCAAGTAAAAAAGAAATTTTAAGAAAATGATTGCCCATGCCGTCGTAAAATTTTTTGAAAGTTGTCAAGGGTCATTGTTGAAGTAGGAAGATGGTACATAGCATTGCAATAGAAACTTTCCCGCTGTTTCAACTTTTCATCAATATATTCTTCGAGCATGCTATGATCCATTGCAGCAATCAGAGGCCTGGTTTCTTTTTCGTTTTGTAATCGTTCTGTAAGTTCTGCCGCCGTACTTTTTAAATAAATGCTCACCCCTGCTTTGTTTATTTTTTTCATATTGTTCCCAAAGCAGGGAGTACCACCACCGCAGCTTAATATAAACTGATCTTTCTTCAGAAAAGATTGCAGCATGTCCTTTTCAATTTTACGGAATGCCTCTTCGCCTTTTTCATCAAAAAAAGCAGCAATTGTTTTTCCTTCCTGCTTTTCAATCTCTTCATCAAGGTCATAAAACTTTAGTCCAAACGCTTCGCCCCATTTCCTGCTCCAGTAAGTTTTTCCGCTGCCCATAAAACCAATGAGAAAATAGCGCATTGAATGTTTTTGTTTGTTACGAAGATAAGTAAAGAAATGAGTGATGAATGATGGGTGATGAGTTTGATTCACATATTTTGCAACACTGTATTGGTGAATGGGCAATGGTGAATTGTGAATGGAACCTTCTTCTCAAAACTCAACATTACTCATTTAATATTACTCATTAGTTCTTGTCTATTGACTACTCACTATGCATCCCTTTTACCAAAAAAAAGCCCATCGTTTTGCAACGATGGGCCGTATTGAAAGTTTAATTGATATTAACCTTCTTTCTCTTCGCTTTTAGCATCATCAGCATCACTGTCTAACTTTTTCTTCAGATCAGCTAATACACCTAAATCGCCAAGCGTAGTTTTTTCAACTTTGCTCTGTACATCTTTCACCGCTTTCTTGGTACGTACAGCATCGGCTTGCTTTTCTTTCATTTCAGCATTCTTTTCTTCAGCTATTGCTTTTTCCCAAATGCGTGCATGACTAAGTACCACACGTTTTTCATTACGATCGAATTCAATCACCATGAATTGTGCGGTTTCATCTGCAGCTACCTGCTTACCATCTTCTTTGTTGGTATGACGGTTTGGAGCAAAGCCTTCAATACCATATGGTAACTGAACTACAGCGCCTTTATCATCTTTCTTGGTTACATGACCATCATGAATGGTTCCAATAGCAAATGTTTCTTCCAATGCATTCCATGGATCTTCTTCCAGTTGTTTGTGACCCAACTGCAGTTTACGGTTTTCCTTATCAATACTCAGGATCATCACATCAATTTCCTGGCCCACCTTTGTGTATTCGCCAGGATGATTGAAACGCTTTGTCCAGCTGAGATCACTGATGTGGATCATACCACCAATACCTGCTTTCAGTTCAACAAACACACCATATGGAGTGATGTTTTTTACCAAACCTTTATGCTTGCTTTCAACAGGGAATGTATCTTCAATTGTGCTCCATGGATCCTGGCTCATTTGCTTAATGCTTAAGCTCATCTTACGGGCATCCTTATCAAGCGTTACAATTTTCGCTTCATGTTCGTCGCCCATTTTAAAGAATTCTTTTGCATTAACCGGTGTGTTAGCCCAACTGATTTCACTAACGTGAACCAGACCTTCAACACCAGG
>JANMOR010000134.1:0-6397 GCA_031369435.1 Chitinophagaceae bacterium | reverse complement strand
GTGTGAGGAATCTCACATCAAAATTTTACAAAGAACTTTTAAGAAACAAACTCACAACCTTCCCGCTATCAGCGGGATGCTCTACTCCTCAGCTACAACGGCTGGCAGAGTGTGAGGAACCTCACATCAAACTAATAAAGAACTTCCTTTGAGCGGGAGACCAGGCTCGAACTGGACACCTATAGCTTGGAAGGCTATCGCTCTACCAAATGAGCTACTCCCGCTTTTGAATTTGAAAATTACTCTATATTCCAAACATTTCAACTCTTTCTAAGAACTGCAAAATTTGAGTAGCCTCTTCCTATTGACTAAACTTCAAATTGTCTTTGTGGGCAGAGTAGGGTTCGAACCTACGTACTCGTAAGAGAACAGATTTACAGTCTGTCGCCTTTAACCACTCGGCCATCTGCCCATATTTTAAAACAATATCTTAATTTCCTGAGCCACTTGTCGGACTCGAACCAACGACCTGCTGATTACAAATCAGCTGCTCTACCAACTGAGCTAAAGTGGCATATTCTTTTTTTGATCACTTCAACTACACGTTCAACGACCTTCCCGACTGTAAACGCCGGGATGCTCTATCAACTGAGCTAAAGTGGCATAATTAAATTCACTTACTTTGAGTTTTTGTAAAAAATCAACTAAACGGGTGAAAACATTAATTGCTTGATTTATAGCCAAAACCCCTCTCTGTAAAGAACTTCGTCATGCACACACGTATGCACCCCCTTTTTTGGGAAGGCAAAGGTAAAGGAAAACACGAAACGGAAAAATTTTAAAAGAGAAAAATTAAGCTCTGTTTAGAAGTTGATGCAAGTAAAAAAAAATCCCTCCGTGTTAAGGAGGGATTGAAGGTTAAAATGTTTTTACAAATCGTATTGTTTTTCTTTTTTTCTTTTTAATTGAATAATAAGTGAATCCATTGCTTCATCAAATGACTGTTCGAATGATTTAGAGGAGTGCTTTACAAATAAATGCTGTCGTGGTACATGAACTTTAATTTCAGCGACCTTGTCTTTAATGTTGTGCATTACATTGTCTAATTTGAGAAATACATCAACTTTCATAATCCTGTCGTGAAAGCTGTAAAGCTTCTGCACTCTCTGTTTTACGTACTCAAGAAGTTTTGCATCTGCATCAAATCGTACGGTTTGGATCTTAACGGTCATAGCGTTCCAAATTTAAACTAGTTAAAAAATAATGTGAAAGAACTGGTTTTTTTCAGTTATGGATATTGATTAATTCCAGCACCTACAAGTTACGCCGGCAAGCCGATTAAACAAAATATTTTTACCTTCTTTTCAATACATTTTAACATCCGGATTCAATGAAAATATAATAGTGGTTTTTGTTTGCTTCTCAGGCTTTGGGATGAGCCTTTTTATGAACATCTTTCAATTTTTCAATTGTATTATGGGTGTATATCTGTGTAGCAGCTAGGCTGCTGTGACCTAATAACTCTTTAACAGCATTTAACTCAGCACCGTTATTCATTAAATGAGTGGCAAAGGTGTGGCGTAAAACATGGGGGCTTTTCTTTTCAATGGTTGTTATAAGTGAAAGGTATTTTTTAACAACCAACTGCACGTATTTGGGATAAAGTTTCTTCCCTTTTTCATTTACAAGCAGGTATTCAAATATCTGTTCTTTGAACTGGCTTTTCTTTTCTTTAAAAAAAAGCTCCAGACTGTTATTCATTTCCTTTGAAAGCGGAATCAAACGCTCTTTATTTCCTTTACCCAATATTTTTAAGTTGCTTTTACCCAGATCAACCTGGGTTTCTTTTAATGAAATCAATTCACTTAACCGCATACCTGAACAATAGAGCAATTCCATGATCATTTTATGAATGATCCCTTCCCATGTTTGGGGAAACTCAACATGGTTAAACAATGTTTCTGTATCCTTTTGTTCAACATAAGAGGGCAACCGTTTGCTTTGTTTGGGTGAAATAATCGTTGTCATGGGCGACACTTCAATTAGTTCCTGCCTTAGTTGAAACTTGAAAAAAGATTTTAAGCTTGATATTCTCCTGTTAATAGTTTTAGCCGAGGCCCCAGCAGACTTTTGCTCAGCCATCCAACTACGGATAAAAGTTGGTTTAATGTCTTTAAGCGGAAGTTCACCGAATTGAATAATGAGAAAATCAAAAAAGAATGTAAGATCGTCCTGGTAGGATCGGATGGTATGGGGAGAGTATCGCTTTTCAAATTTGAGATACTCTATAAATGAATAAAACGGAGTTGTGCTTTGATGGGTCATAAATACAGATAGCCGTAAAGTTACAAAACCTTACGGCTATCCGCTATATTCTGAAAGAGAAGAATTACTTCACATCAATTTTTCCACTGGCGATCTGCTGCTTGTAAATTGCTTTTAACACATCAGCTCTGCGACGTATGGAAGGCTTAATGAAAGCCTGACGTTCACGCAATTGAAGAAGAACTTTACTTTTTTCAAATTTCTTCTTATACTTTTTTAAAGCCTTGTCAATGTTTTCGCAATCTTTTGAATCAATGATCAACATAATTATGATACCTCCTTTAAGGTTTTTAGAGGCGCAAAGATAGGGGGAATCTGTAAATATTTAGTAATTATGAGAAGATTTTTTATGCCGGTCTGCTTTCTTCCAGATATTTTTATCCCTGAGCTGCCGGAAGTCCTTTTTAGGAGTGATTGTTTAAGAAAGCCTTTAATCGGTCATTACTTATAACTCAGCAAAGCAAGTCGAAAAATCTGCTAATTTACACCCATGTTCACAGGTATTATTGAAACTATTGGAATTGTAGAAGAAGTGCAGCAAATTGGCAGCAATAAAACTTTTTGGATCAGTTCCTCTATTTCAAAAGAATTAAGTGTTGACCAAAGCGTTTCTCACAATGGTGTTTGCCTTACAGTTGAGCAAGTTGAAGTCAACCGGCATCGGGTTACCGCAATTAAGGAAACTCTGGATAAATCAAACATGGATACTTTGGTAAAACATGACAAAGTTAATTTAGAACGATGTCTTTCTTTGAACGGAAGGCTTGACGGGCATTTTGTGCAGGGACATGTAGATGCGACCGGCATCTGTATTAACAATGAATCACAAACCGGAAGCTGGGTTTATACATTTGAAATTTCTGAACATTTTGCAGGGCTCATAGTTGAAAAAGGATCTGTTTCTTTAAATGGAATCAGCCTTACCATTTTTAATGTTACAATCAATACATTTTCTGTTGCAATCATTCCTTACACCTATGAGCATACAACCATGCAAGGCCTTACAAAAGGATCAATTGTAAATATTGAGTTTGATATTATAGGAAAATATGTTCAACGTAATCAACAATTAAATGGATCGGCGTAAAATGACAGGTATTATAACAGGTTGAAATCAACAAGTTGTTTTAACGATTCTTGTATTAATATTGTATCAACAACAATTACCTGCCAATAGGCAACTATTGGCTAACCCTTAAAACCAAAACAACAATCAACGAATGCCGAGAATATCTATTCTTATACCGGTATTAAATGAGTCTGAAAATATTCTGCCGCTTTTTTTTGAAATTAAAAAATTCGTGCCGGAAGATTTTGAAATCATTTTTATTGATGATGGAAGCACTGACTCTACTTTTAATGAAATTCAACATTTATCAGAGAGAGATGAACGGATAAAATGTATTTCTTTTTCCAGAAATTTTGGTCATCAAAATGCGTTAATGGCAGGCATGGACTATGCAACAGGCGAATACATTGTTACAATGGACGGAGATCTGCAACACCCACCCTCCTGTATCCCCGCCATTCTTACTCATTTGGAAAACGGTTATGATATTGTTTCTACCCATCGCAGAAAAACAAGTGAATTAGGCTTCTTTAAAAAAGTATTCACCAAACTTTTTTACCGGCTCATCAATTTCTTATCTGATATTCCCATTGAAGAAAATGTATCTGACTTCAGAGGATTTACCCGAAAGGTTTTATTTGCCATTCACAAATTTGAAGAAAGAGATCTTTTTTTAAGAGGGATTTTCAGCTGGATAGGGTTTAAAAAAATAACCGTGTCGTTTGACGCTCCTTCACGCCTTCACGGAAACAGCAAATATAGTTTCATGAATATGGTGAAGTTTGGTTTAAGGGGCACAACATCTTTCAGCTTTAAACCTTTGCGGATATCCTTACTCATAGGCACATTGGTTTCTTTTGTTTCTTTTCTTTTACTGATCATGGTTGTTATCAGCTACTTTCAGGGAAGAACTGTACCTGGCTGGGCTTCCATTATGACGGCAGTAACATTCATGGGTGGAATACAGTTGCTGGTAATTGGTTTAATGGGTGAATATATTGCCAGTCTTTTTCGTGAAAGCAAAAAGCGGCCACTATATATTATTAATGAAAGAATTAATGTTGATTAACCTTTCACTGCACGAATAAAATATTGACCTCCGAAAGGCCATTTATGTAGAAACTTTTCAATTCGATGAAATAGTTTGAAGAATTTACTTCGTGGAAAAAATATCAGATATTTTACATTGCTTATTTTCAAACCGGACTTCACTATTAGTTCTTTTGTTTTCTTAAAAGGAAGCAATTGAACCCCTTTGTCAAATTCACAATTGTTAACCAGGTGCCTGGTGAGTGGATTAAAGGGGTTGTGCTCAAAAACATAAAACCGTCCAGTTCGTTTCAACAGTCTGGCTACTTCTGCAACAAGGTTTTGTTGCTGATCAATTGCCACATGATGTAATACACCCGCCATAAAAACAAGATCGAATTGTCCATCAGCAAAGGGAATCTTTTCGCCATCATATGTTTGGAAAACTGCATTGCCAATATTTTTCTGACTGGCTATTTCAATACTTTCGCCTGATACATCAATGCCGGTAATTTGAAATTGAGGAAAATGCCGGTTAAAAAATAAATCGGTTACCCCATCTCCACAACCAAGATCAAGTATTTGAAGTTTTTCATCCTGCTCAAACTTTTTTACTTCAAGAACTTTATACTCGGCAAAATAATAACTATCGGCTCCGGCTACACGCCTGATGCTTTTTGTATGCACCTCCCTGTAGTCCTTTGCAAACCTGTCAAACTCCTGATTCATTTCTACTGCTATTTAAGGCAATCTTATTAAAAAAAATCACATACACTTACAAACGAATGTAGTTAATTTAGCTTCTGTTCCTTTGTCCTGCAACTGAACTTTTGAAAAGGGATACGCAACGAAACCAAAAACGCACGTTTTGAAAGAAAATATATTAAAAAATAAGCACTACCTGGCAGGCATTTTTTTTGTTTTCTTACTCGCTTATTTACCCTTGAACAGCTTTTTATTTGCGCTTAAAAACGATATGTTCACCGGGTATTTACCTCCTCGTTTTTTAATGAGTGAAGTATTAAAAACGAATACCCTTCCACTATGGAATCCCTATATAGCATTTGGCATTCCTTTTTATGGTGACATGAGCGGCACTTATTGGAGCCCGATAACATGGCTGATTGCTACTACCTGTGGGTACAATGCTTACACCCTCACCATTGAAGTAATGATCTACATTATTACAGGTGCTATTGGAATGTATTTCTTAAGCTCACATTACACAAACAAAAAGTACTTCTGTTTTATTGCTGCAGTTGCATATATCGGCAATGGGTATATGGTTGGACACCTGCAACATTTAAACTGGCTTAGTGGTGCTGCTTTTTTACCCTGGTGCTTATGGAGTATTAACAGAATGTTTAAGTCCTCCTCCCTTCAATCAATCCTTATTGCAGTTATAATCTTTTATTTCTTTATTTCATCGGCCCATCCGGGTATCATCATCGGTGCTTTGTATTTTTTTATCCCGTACATACTTTTTAAGTTAGCCAACCGCACAGGCATTTCAAATGGAACCAGGATTACGATACCGATAAAAACTCTGTTTACTTTCCTGTTACTCCTTTTATCACTTGCCGCAGGTCTTATCATTGGATATGCAGATATATTTTCTGAATTCGGAAGAAAGGAGAAGCTTGGGCTTGATCTCGTACTAAAAGAAAACACAACTATACAAAGCTGGATAAGCTTACTCCTGCCTTTTTCAACAACAAAGAATCCCCAACTGTTTAACAACGACATTGCTCTAAGGAATAACTATAGTGGTTTGATAATTCTGGTGTTCTTTATACTCGGATTTATAAAAAAAATGAAGCGTGAACATATCTTTTTTTTATGCTCCTCCCTATTCTTTTTTATCCTTTCAGCAGGAGGAGCCTTTAAACTTTTTGTATATAAATTCTTGCCCCTCTTAGGTTATGTAAGGGTTAATGGAGAATTCAGAATTTTTACAATCATTGGTTTAATTATAATAGCTGTGATGGTAATGGATGAATTTAACCCCGCCGATGATCGGCGGGGTTAAATTCA
>JANMOR010000088.1:0-2388 GCA_031369435.1 Chitinophagaceae bacterium | reverse complement strand
ACATCTTTGATCAGTAATGTTTTTTTATCCAGCTCTTCAATATGTGCACGAACTCTTACTTTACCTCCACGTTTGCCATCATTGTAATTGGCAACATCAATCATCCCGCCTGTTTGAAAATCGGGCAGCAGTTCAAAACGTTTACCTCTTAAATATTTGATCGATGCTTCAATGAGCTCACAAAAGTTATGAGGTAAAATTTTTGTTGAAAGACCCACTGCAATTCCATCTGCACCCTGCGCCAACAACAATGGGAATTTCATTGGTAACACAACGGGTTCATTCTTACGACCATCGTAACTCAGTTGCCATTCTGTTGTTTTATTATTGAAGGCAACTTCTAATGCAAACTTGGAAGGTCTTGCTTCAATATAACGGGGTGCAGCTGCGTCATCACCAGTGCGTACATCGCCCCAGTTACCCTGGGTATCAACCATCAATTCTTTCTGACCAATATTCACCAACGCATCACCAATACTTGCATCACCATGCGGATGATACTGCATGGCCTGTCCAATAATGTTAGCTACTTTGTTGAAACGCCCATCATCCATTTCTTTCATGGCATGCAGAATGCGCCGCTGCACTGGTTTCAAGCCATCTTCAATTGCTGGTACGGCACGCTCCAGAATTACATACGATGCATAATCAAGGAACCAGTTTTTGTACTGTCCCTGTACCCCACTTTCATTCTCAAAAACATTTTCTTTCTTTTTCGCTGCACTCATTTCTTAAAATCTATTTTTTGTACTAAGCTTTTGTGCTACTATTAAACTTTTGTTGCGTCGCACTCTTGTACGTTCAATATTTCTACTCAGCATTTGTCTGAACCATGATTTTTGGGATTATAAGGATTCAAAGGATATTCATGCTTATTTCTTCATCTCAATAATCTCATTCATCCTATAAATCCCAGTTCAGACTTTCTTTCCTATTTCTCCTAAATGTGTAAACTTAAATCCGTTTTCATATTTCAAACCATATCCAAAAAATCTGTCCATGCTGGAATGACCGAATAAAATGAGGCCTGTGTACATGATAAAGTGCGGGCCAGGCGTAAAAACTTCCATAATCCATCCTAGTGCTATAATCACTACTGCCAGTCCCTTATGATGAAACAAATTATAACTCCAAGCACCGACTTTATTATTTACAATATAACCGACCATACTTATATCAGGTCCAATAAACGTAAATAAATACCACCACCATTCTACTTGTGATACATAAAGAAGAACAATGCAGGCAACCCACATTCCCAATTCCTCTAATTTTAAAACAAGTTTCATTTATTATTTGATTGGTTTATTTGCATCATGAAATCATGGCTCAGACAGCTTCTGCAGCACCTGCTTTTTTCTTTACTTCAAACTCTTTCATATTTTTTACTTCACCCTGCACATCAAATTGTCCATCGGTAATCATCAATTTCAAACGCCACAATAAATACATATCGCCGGTTGTATGTTTGTTTTTGCTGAGGAACTGGTGAATGATCTTGCTTGCTTTCTGCCAATCCACAGAAATAAAATTCTTCAGATCAGCATCATAAAAATCATAATCTCCCTGACCGAGTTTCTTTCCACCTTCCAGCAAGCGAACACCTTTGTCTTCGTTGCAAAGTTTTGTCCATTCATCCGGATCAACTTCAAACTCACTGGTAGTAATTAATCTTGCCAGCTTCTTCGCCTTGGTCATTTCCTTTGGCTGAATGCTGCTGATCCACTCTGGATAAAACAATTGTCCTTTCTCATTAATGAACGGAAGGTTGTTCAAGTACAAAATATAAATGCGGCCCTGGAAATCTTTTAGCTGACTCATCAACCAATAATAGCCACTCACATCATGTTTATTCTGTGCGGCCCATATCCATATTTTTTCTTCGTCATCTGCTTGCAGTCGTTCAATTAAAAAAGCAACCAAACGATTATCATCCACTTCACCCTCATCAACCTTTCCATCTGCATCACCACCGGCCAGTACTTCTTTCCACCAGCTACGTCGGGCAGCAATGCCTTCTTCGGAGTAGATATCTTTCAAAGGACCAACTGCATAATCATCTTTTACCTGCAACACTTCGCCGAGTAAGGTTTCATCTAATTCAATTGCCTGTTCTAAAACAGCAATATCATCTTCATTAAAAACAATATGTATCATGTTTAACTTTTATTCACTTGTATTAAATAATAAACACAGCTTGTAAAAAAATTCCGTACAAACGGAATGGCTTTGATCAATCCAAACTGTGCTTTTGGTTTCCATCCAAACTTGTATTCATAGATCGGGTTGATGAGGAAATGTGTTTTGTTGACCAACTTATATCCTTTCTCTTTACAGATCCTTTCAAACCGTTCAATTGAAATACCTGTTTCTTTTATTTCGAGCATC
>JANMOR010000040.1:0-5553 GCA_031369435.1 Chitinophagaceae bacterium | reverse complement strand
GGAATTTGCAAATGAAATTTTTCTTCGTCAACCTTTCAATGGCATATATAAGAAATGGACATGGAAACAAGCCGGTGATGAATGCAGAAGAATGGCAACAGCTATTAAAGCGTTGAACCTTCCAGAGCGGAGCCATATTGCCATCTTATCAAAAAACTGTGCACATTGGATGATGGCCGATATAGCAATTATGATGGCTGGCTGTATATCAATCCCCATCTATCCAACATTAACGGCAGCATCTATTCAACCCATTCTTGAACACAGCGATGCAAAAGCCATCTTCATTGGCAAGCTCGATGATTTTGCATCGCAGGAAAGTGGTATCCCTGCAAACCTTACCCGTATTGCATTTGATGCGTATGGTAGAAAAGAACAACACAACTGGAGTGAGCTCATTGCACAATCAACTCCATTGAAGGAAGTCTATCAATGGTCAACAGATGAAATCCTCACCATCATTTATACATCGGGCACAACTGGCAAACCAAAAGGAGTGATGCATACAGCAGGAAATTTTGATATCGTCTTACATGCTGCCATCAAAGAATTACGCTTACCCAAACGATCTGTTTTGTTTTCTTATTTACCACTCAGTCATATTGCTGAACGGATCGGGATTGAAATGAACGGCATCTACAATGCATCTGTTATTTCTTTTGCTGAATCCATTGATACGTTTGCAAAAAATGTGGCAGAAGTGCAGCCACATATCTTTTTTGCTGTACCAAGGTTGTGGGGAAAATTCAGGGAAGGCGTGTTGAAAAAAATTCCACAGAAGAAATTAAATCTGCTGTTGTCAATACCCATCATCAGTAGTATTGTTAAGAAAAGCATCAAGCAAAAATTAGGACTCTCGAGAGCAACACATATTTACAGTGCCTCTGCTCCTATTGCAGTTGAGTTACTGAAATGGTTTGAAAAGCTGGATATTAAAATTGTGCAGGCATTGGGCATGACGGAAGATTGTGTGTACGCACATTTTGAACGGCCTTATGAGTTCAGGCATGGTTCTGTTGGAAAACCTTTTGCAGGCCTGCAGGTAAAAATTACAGAAGAAGGTGAGTTAAGAGTAAAAAGTGCTGCCAATACAAAAGGTTATTACAAAGAACCTGAACTAACGGCTGAGTTGTTTGATGAAGAAGGTTATTTAAAAACAGGTGATATCTGCGAATATGATCATGATGGATTTTTATTTGTAACAGGTCGTATAAAAGATCAGTTTAAAACCGACAAAGGAAAATACATTTCACCGGCACCCATTGAAATGAAAATACTGGCAAATCCTTATATAGAACAAACCTGTGTGGTTGGCATGGGTATTCCGCAACCTATTGCCCTTGTTACATTATCGGATATTGGTAAACAGAAAACAAAAGAACAATTGGATGAAAGTTTGTCTGCATTGCTGTCAACCGTTAATACAACGCTTGAACATCATGAGCTACTTGCAAAGATGGTGATCATGAAAGAAAACTGGCTAATTGAAAACGGTTTGCTTACACCCACCTTAAAAGTAAAACGTAACCAGGTAGAAAAAATTCATCAGCAATTTTATCCGCATTGGTTTAATGAAAAAGGGAAAGTGATTCGGGAATAAGTTATTTTAATACTTTCTCAAATTTTTTCAGTTCCGAAATTTCTGCAGCAGTTAAGGTTTGATCGTTATCATATTTCACTTTTAAATACAGCACTTGTTTATGCTGCGGATATTTGATGAGGATAGAATTAATAATAGAACCAATTGCTTCATCTTTTGTAAACATGGGTGTGGGGGCCGATGCAGCAGAACGTTCCCTGGTGGGCTTCTTGAGGATAATTGCCTCCAGCGTTGCTAATTTATGTTCAGGAACGGCTTCTACCTTCATTGCTTTTTGATACAGTCCTTCCAATTGTTTTTTACTTAATCCTCCTCTCTCTTCATATTGAAAATCAAGACTGTTGATGAATACAGAATCAGGTCTTGCAGCTAGCATCAGCTGCAACACATCTCTCACCACATCCACATCTGCTTTTTTTCTTTGCATAAAAAATATTAATGGTTAGTAAAACTAAACCTTTAAACAAACATGATTAAAATATAAATTCCCACCCTGATTTTGCAAAGATGAATTTTTTCATTTGATACAATTCATCGAAATCCGTTTGTAACTTTAAGCATAAGCAAACAGTATAAAATAGTGATTACAACTTTATAATAACTTAACACTTTCCACACGTTGTTAATAAGTAACTTTATGTTATTCAAGTTTCAATAAGTAATATTGAAACCAGATGGAAGGGTTAGAAGTATCAACTGATAATCGATACTATTTTGTGAACAAGGTGGGTTCTGAAATATACATTCCGGTACCTGCCGCTAAAATGAAAAAGCATTGACTGAAACAATCATCAACCTCGAAACCGTAAACCCAATTGAGTTCTTCGGTGTTAACAATGGCAAGCTCGACATTCTCAAGAAAAAATTCCCTCTCTTAAAAATTCTTTCAAGAGGCACACAGATCAAACTGAGTGGCAGTCCCGAACAGGTGGACCAGGCCAAAGAAAAAATTGATCTGCTCATTGCTTATCTTGAACGCAATGGCCAACTGAGTGAAAAGTATTTTGAACAGATCCTTGGTGGCGACGACCAGGAAACCATTGACAATTTTGTTGAGCGTAACCCAAGTGATGTACTGGTGTTTGGTCCTAACGGACGAAGTGTAAGAGCCCGTACTCATAATCAGAAACGGATGGTAGCAGCCATTGATAAAAATGATATTATGTTTGCTGTTGGACCAGCCGGTACAGGTAAAACTTATACAGCAGTTGCATTGGCTGTAAGGGCATTGAAAAACAAACTGGTCAAGAAAATTATTTTAACAAGGCCTGCAGTTGAAGCCGGTGAAAGCCTTGGTTTTTTACCCGGCGATCTTAAGGAAAAGATTGATCCCTACCTGCGTCCGTTATATGATGCTTTGGATGATATGATTCCTGCCGATAAACTCGGTTATTACATGAGCACACGTGTTATTGAAATTGCACCGCTTGCTTATATGCGTGGCCGCACATTGGATAATGCTTTCATTATCCTTGATGAAGCGCAGAATACAACTGACCTGCAATTGAAAATGTTCCTCACACGTATTGGAGCCAATGCAAAAGCCATTATCACCGGCGATCTTACACAGGTTGATTTACCCAAGAATCAACGTAGTGGTTTGATCAAAGGCATCAACATCCTAAAAAATATTGAAGGCATCAGTCATATTGAACTGGATGAAGAAGATGTGGTACGTCACCGTTTGGTGAAAGCTATCATCAGGGCTTATGATAAAGATCATAAACTGGATGAAGAGCAGAATCCGTACAGAAAGTAAGAACTTACATCGCAACATACAACGTACTACGAAGCTTAAGCGAAGTAGTACAACCGCAAATCCCGTTTCAATGTTGAGACGGGATTTTTTTTAAAGCCGTTTCGGTCATCAAGTAATACATTTGTTAAAACCGAAAGTTGCATTCTCAACCTCTTAAGCAAACTTATTTCCCTAATCTTGATGCACTGAGAGCCATTGCAGCAATTTTTGTTGTGTTAGGGCATATAGAATTATTAAAGCCGAATTTTAATTTTGAAACCCTTCCTTTTTTTCCATTGTTAAAAACTGGCTCAAGCATAGCTGTAACATTATTCTTTGTACTCAGTGGTTTCCTCATTACCTGCTTACTTTTAAATGAAAAAGAGAAAAAACAAAAAATATTTTTGAAAGAATTTTACATCCGCAGGACACTCAGAATATGGCCGTTATTTTTTCTAACACTTTTTATTTGTTATATCATCGCTCCCAAATTCTTTCCTTCATTCAGCGCCAACGCCAGTTGGTTCTCTTTTATGTTAAATGCTCTTTTTCTTACTAATGTAGCATATGTCATACAGCAGCTCCCACCTTTAGGCACAGCAGTTTGGTCAATTGGAATAGAAGAACAATTTTATATTTTCTGGCCGCTGGTTTTGAAAAAAAAGAAGTTGCAGTCATTAATGAAACTGCTTGTATGTATCATACTGGCCATCTATATACTTAAAGTTGCCTTCGTGTATTTCAGCAGTTACGGCGCCTTCATTCATAAAATGCGAATCCTGATAAACATTACACGATACGATTGTTTATTGTTAGGAGCTGTTGGAGCACTCCTTTACAAAGGATGCATCATTAAAATCGGAAGACTACAGATCAATTATTCTTTTTTTACAAGCTTTGCTGCACAAGTAATATTATACCTTCTGCTTTTCATAAGCATTGTGGCAAATACGTTTTATCATTTACCCATTATTCATCAATGGTATTCTTTTCTTTTTATGATCATGATCTTAAATATGGCTACCAATGAAAAGTCCATTGTTAAAATTGACAACTACATCCTGAACTACCTTGGAAAAATTTCTTATAGCATGTACCTGCTTCACATGTTTGTAATTGCTGCATTATTTAAATTCCTGCTTCCCTACTGGCAGCATAATGATTTCATCACCCAAAACATTATTATTTACAGCCTGGTTATTTTCTCAACCATTATAGTGGCATCAATCAGTTATTATCTCATCGAAAAACCTTTCTTCAGGTTGAAGGAAAAATTCCAGGCAGCATAAATGTCGGTTTTTCAAAAAATCAACTATAATGTGTTAAAGCATACTTTACAATTCAAACCCTTTTGTACATTTGATTGATATGAAGAAAATCATTCTCCTGTTCCTGCTTCCGCTTTTGTTCATTGCCTGCCAACAGGAACACGAACGCCCAACCGATGCACTGGAAACAGCCCGTGAGTTTATCCGCAGTTCATTGGATGGTGATTATGACTGGGCAAGGGAACTGATGCTCAAAGACAGTTCAAATGTTTATATCCTGCAACGACTTGAAAAGAATTACAATTCTGTTATTAATGAGACAGAGAAAGCTGAATTCAAAAAATCATCCATCATTGTCCACTCAGTTGATAATGCCAGCGACAGTGTGGTCATTGTGAATTATAGCAACTCTTATAAAAAGAAACCTCTTCCTTTGAAAGTGGTGAAGAAAGATGGATTGTGGCAGGTTGATCTGAATTATACATTTACCGGGAATTTGTAGGCCCCATCCTCGTTCCTTCCCCAAAGGAGAAGGAGGCCGGGCAATAGAATTTTATTCAACAGTTACAGCTAAGCATTTTTACTTCTGTACAATTTTCATCAATCATCCATCATGCTGAAAAATATTCTACTCGTTGGTTTAGGTGGCGCTGCTGGCAGCATGATGCGTTATGCATTTGCAATTTGGTTTAAACATGCAGCATTTCCACTTGCAACCTTCCTTGTAAATATCATCGGCAGTTTTATCATTGGTCTTGCGTTTGCCTATGCATTGCGAAATGAAAGTTTTGCTCTTAACTGGCGCATCTTCCTTGCTGCCGGTATTTGTGGTGGCTTTACCACCTTCTCTGCTTTCTCTCTCGAAAGCCTGCAACTCCTGCAACAGCAACGGATCGGTTTGTTTTTCTTGTATGTATTTGGAAGCATACTGCTGGGCTTAACTGCTA
>JANMOR010000037.1:0-1780 GCA_031369435.1 Chitinophagaceae bacterium | reverse complement strand
TAATTAATTTGGCGATTAGTCAATTTGGTGATTTGGAAATTAAATCACCTATTATAAGCTTCCCGCAAACCTTGGAGTGGTTTCTTTGTTAAATTTGCCATCACAGGAATAAATGCGTTATGTTGTTCATTTCCAAATAGGCGAATTTTCAAATCTTCAAATCATGCAACTCTATACTCCCTCTTTAACTGAATACAAACGGCTGGCAACGAAAGAAGTCAGGATTGGGGATCTTTTACTTGGAAATTTCAATCCCATCCTTGTACAAACCATGACCACCACTGACACAATGGATACCCTTGCAACTGTTGAACAGAGCATCCGATGTATTGAAGCAGGTGCAGACATGGTTCGTATTACAGCTCCATCAAAAAAAGAAGCAGAGAATTTACTCAACATCAAAAACGAATTAAGAAAGAGAGGTTATAACACACCGTTAGTTGCTGATATTCATTTTACACCCAATGCTGCTGAAATTGCAGCAAGGATTGTAGAGAAAGTAAGAGTGAACCCCGGTAATTATGTTGATAAGAAAAAATTTGAACAGATTGATTATACGGATGCTGAATACCTGGAAGAGATCGATCGAATCCGTGAACGGTTTACACCATTAGTAAAGATTTGCAAAGAGTATGGAACAGCGATGCGTATTGGTACCAATCATGGTTCATTGAGTGATCGTATCATGAGCAGGTATGGTGATACTGCAATTGGTATGGTAGAAAGTGCGATGGAATTTTTGCGGATTGCACGAGCAGAAAGTTTTCACAATATTGTATTGAGTATGAAAAGCAGTAATCCGCAGGTAATGGTGCAGGCTTACCGTTTACTCATTCAGCAAATGACGAATGAATTTAATGAAGCTTATCCTTTGCACCTCGGCGTTACCGAAGCTGGTGATGGTGAAGATGGACGGGTAAAAAGTGCAGCTGGTATTGGTACATTGCTTGAAGATGGAATTGGTGATACAGTTCGTGTGAGTTTAACGGAAGATCCTGAATTTGAAATTCCGGTGTGCAGAGATTTGGTGAAGAGATACGGCAGCCCCTTCCAAACCCTCCCCGGAAGGGAGGGCTTTGCCATTTCACAAACCACGCTTAACAGAGTTCCAGCTATAATTTATGATGATTCGAAAAGCGGGGCAAGTGGGTTGATGGCTTCCCCTATCGGGGGACGTCGGACGGGGGCCCTTCCTTATTCACCATTTGAATACAAGCGAAGAGAAACTTTTGCAGTCAGTAATATTGGTGGCAAACAAGTACCGGTTGTTATAGCAGATTTAAGTAAACTGAAAAAGATTGAACCAAAAGATTTAGAAAGTGTTGGGTATAAATATGATGAAGTAACGGATAAATGGACCATTGCTGATATGGCAGCTGATTATATTTTCATTGCCAATAAACAACTCGATTTTTATTTACCCGGCACTTTAAAAGTGATTGTGTATCCTGAAACATGGAAAGAAACTTCCGCAACTCTTGCTGCTGAACAAAAGTATTTTCCCATTTTTATGGATAGTGGTTATGCAGAAGCAGAAACCAAAAATGATTCATTAAATTTTGTAATGATTGATTGTTACAATGATGAAGCAACGGCAAACGATTATCCCTATCTCGATGCAATGGCGAATGATTCAACTGTTGTGTTTTGTTTGAGCAGCACCAATCAAAATGCTATGCAAAGTGTACGACGCATGTTCGTTGAATTGATGAATCGGCAAATTAAAAATCCTGTTGTATTAATTACCGATAGTAATTGGCAAACAGCTGATGAACATCTC